>JBAYZM010000019.1:0-18602 GCA_041672515.1 Arcobacteraceae bacterium | reverse complement strand
ATTGGGGACATTACTCATACCAAACCCAACTCAACTATTATTTTTACCTACGATGAGAGCCTAATGTCATACTGTTTTGAAAATAACATCAGTTTTGCTGTCATTGTTCAAAGCATTAAAGAAGGGCTTTATTGCAATGCGTTGCGTGCAAAATACATTATTTGCCAAAACAATTTGGCAAAAGCCATGCAAACGGTTGCCCAAAACTATCTTTTTGATTCCAAAGTACTGGTTATTATTCACTCCAATGACGATTTAGAAGCCATTGCGAAAGATGAAATTGATGGCGTAATTTATGACAATGTATTAGCATAAAATAAGGCACTCTTCGCTAGAATATCCGCCTTTAATTAAAAAACTTATTGGAAAAAAATGAAAGAAATTTTAGATGTTATTGTAATAATTGTGTTTGTCTTTTTTGTCGCCTCATTTATTATTGGCTTCAACAAACAACAAATACAAAAACATAAAGATAAGTTAGATGAAATCCAAAAACAAAAAAATAAGGAAAATAAAAATGACAAAACCACTACTTATTGAAATTGGTGTCGAAGAACTGCCAGCAATTCCCTTTTTAAAAGAGTTAGAAAATATTGAAAAGAAGTGGATTGATATTTTAGAAAAATATAAATTAATAAGTGATTTTGATTTTTTTTATACCCCAAGACGATTGGTGTTGTGGCATCGAGAATTTGCACTTAAACAAGAAAATGCCACCATTGAACAATTTGGTGCGCCAATTTCTCTTGCCTATAAAGAGGGAAAACCCACAGGTGCAGCAGAGGGTTTTGCTAAAAAATGTGGGGTCAGTGTGGATAAACTTTCCAGTATCCAAACACCCAAAGGCGAAGTTTTGTATTTTAAAGAAGAAGTACAAGGCGTTGAATCTAAAAACCTTTTAAACGACATGATTAATGAGTTTGTCGCCTCTTTAAATTTTGGTAAATCTATGCGTTGGGGAAGCCGAACGGACAGTTTTATTCGACCCATACGAACATTGTGCGTGATGTTAGGAGAAGAAGTGGTCAAGGCAGAGCTTTTTGGTATTACTTCCAATAAACTTGCTTTTGGACACCGAATGGTTTCATATACGCCGTTTTCTTTTGATTTTGCAGGAGATTATTTTTGTAAATTAGACAAACACGGAGTTATTTTATACCCACAAGAGCGTAAAAAAATCATTTTAGAACAAATGGCAATTATTGAAAAACAAAATTGCGTTAAAATTGAAATCGATGAAGATTTACTCAATGAAGTTGTTGCCATTACAGAATACCCAACAGCACTTTTAGGAAAATTTGATTTAGAGTTTTTAACACTGCCTGAAGAGGTTATTGTAACGTCGATGAAAGAGCATCAACGTTATTTTGCCGTCTACAAAGAGGGTCAACTCACCAACCATTTTATTGTGGTTTCCAATGCCAAAACAGAGGATTTTTCATACATTATTGCAGGTAATGAGAAAGTACTGCGACCACGATTATCCGATGCCATGTTCTTTTATAAAAATGACCTAAAAAATGGTTTAAGCAATGAAAACTTAAAAAACCTTATTTTTGTGGATGGTTTAGGAAGTGTGTACGACAAATGTGAACGAGAAGCTCGTATTGCTTCCTACCTAGCCAAAGAGTATGCACTTAAAGAAACTGAACTTTTACACAAAGCGGTAATGCTTTCTAAAGCCGATTTATCCAGCGAAATGGTCTATGAATTTACAGAACTTCAAGGACTTATGGGATATTACTATGCCAAAGCAGCCAATGAAAACGCACTTGTATACACCGCACTCAAAGAGCAGTATTTACCCGATGGAGAAGACTCAGAACTTCCATCGAATACTTTTTCTTCTATTGTTGCATTAAGCCATAAAATTGATACACTCATGGGATTGTTTAGTGTAGGAAAAATTCCAACGGGTTCTAAAGACCCTTATGGTCTCAGACGAGCTGCCGCTGGAATGGTTAAAATTGCCATAGAACATGCCTTGCCATTGGATTTTACTGCCATCGTTTCTGAATTGAGTGTTAATTATCCAAACTTGGACCAAAAACAGTTAATTGAATTTTTCAATGAACGACTCTATAAAATTTTTGAAGTTAACCCTTCTGTACTTAAAGCTGTATTAAGCAGTGGTGAAACCAATGTCTATAAAATCAGTCAAAAACTGTGTGCTTTAAATCCGATTGTCTTAAGCAGTGATTTTAAAGAGTACAGCGCGACGTTTAAACGCGTGGCGAATATTATTAAAGACATTAATATCGATACCAAATTGGATATTAACGTTGATTTATTTGAAGAAAAAGCCGAAGAAGATCTTTACGGCAAATATTCTGAAGTTGTTAATACAACGTATGTTACGTTTGATGAAGAGTTGGAAGCCTTATTTGCACTCAAACCTCATTTGGATACATTCTTTGAAGAAGTTTTTGTTAATCATGAGAATGTCAACATTAAAACCAATCGAAAAAACCTCATTGGTTTGGTTTATCAGGCGTTTAGAAATATTGCCGATATTAAAGAGATTACAATTTAAGTGTCAAGTCGAATTGACTTTACACTTAAATTAACCGCTATGATAAATTTACTATGAAAACATTTTTAAAACGAACCTTTTATTCCATTGTTGTATCGTTTATATTTCTGACTATTGTGAGTTCTTATTTTTCAAACAGATTAATCAACGAGTTAGAACAAATCAATGAAATACAACATGAAAACAGTTATTTAGCCGATGCTTCGTATATGTGTATGCAACTTTATACACTTAATCCAAGCAAAAAAAACAAAGAGATGTGTCTTAAAATTGAAGAAGAAATCAACAACAATTACAATGAACTAAAGAATTTCACTTTTGCTTCACTCTATTTTGAGTATTTGGATAAAAATTAACTCTTTTTTGAAGCAAACTCTTTAAACTCTTTGATGATGGAAAGTTCTCGTTGATACATATATTGGTTAAATATATCTTCTTTTAATTTTGGCATTTCAAAATCAATACAAACAAAATAGCTTGCATTTTCTTCATAAATTTTGATGATTTTACCTTGAAAGTTAATAATGCATAACTTATCGACGTAATACGCCAAATCGTTTTCTGGAATGTTAAAAGCAATTTTTAAATCAAGTGCGAGTCCTATTGCAAAAAAATCGGGTAACGTTTTAATTTCAAAGGTTAAATTACTCAAAGATATGTCTTTTAACTCAACGTTTAACTTAGCACCTCCTTTTTTATATGCCATAAGTTTCATATCTTCAGAAGGAACCAATCGAGCATTTTTTCGTCTTTTAGGTGTGTATTCAATGTATTTTAAATTACTCAACGACACTTCAGCATTGCTTGAATCAATATCCACCAACTGTGCTTCTATATCTTTGGGCAAAAACTCCGATTCTAAAATGGTTTTTTTACTAAAAGCAATCGCTTTGGTTTGAATTTTTCGGGTTTGTATTTGCACAATGTCTTTGTAGATTTCAACAATTTTTCCGACATGAATAATAGGAATGCCCTTAAAATTACTGATCAGTTGCAATTCTAAATTATTTTTATAGATATCATTCAGTGCTTCCATAGGGGAGTATTCGTCATCTATTTTGATTTTTTCATTCTTTTTGACCATAAAATCGACCAAATCCAGTACTTTTATAATGGCATTATTTAAAAATTTGATTTCCAAAGGCGTTGGAATAAAATCGCTAATACCAGTATGAATAAGTTCTACAAGAGTTGCGTTCTCAATGGTTTGAGCCACTACAATAATAGGGAGAAACTTATCGAGTTTTTTAATATTTTGTATGAGTTCAAAACCACTCATATTGGTGAAATCTAATGCCGTAATAATAATATCGGGCTTTTTTTGTTTGTAGAGTTCTAAGGCTTCTTGAGCATTGCGTGTTTGAAAAATTTTAATAAAAATAGTTTGTAAATAAGTAAGCGTTTGTTCTAAAATCGAGTCATCATTTAACACCACAAGAATTGAATAATTTCCTGCCAGTTTTTTTAACTCCGTAATTTCTTGCATTTTTTCTCCGAATAGTATTGTATATATTTATTATAACCAAGAAAGCATAAAATAGTTTTATAACTTTTATTTTGATACAATGAAGACATAACAATATAATACATCTTGGATTACGTAACACCTATGCACGATAAAGCTAAACGAATAAAATATATCAGAGTCTTGGAAAAGTTCTTTAAACGGAATCTCTCCTTGCTTCGATTGGAAAATTTTGATTTTGATTTGTACAAACAACGTACGCTTAAAAACTTTGAAGAACTGCAAAAAAGTGAAGCAGTGGATTTAAACTCAAACTATTTGGCAGGCTTAAAACGCCATATAGATGCCATTATGTACTTTGCGCATCATCCCAATAACGATTTAGAAGAGCAAAAGCAAAACCTTTTAAAAGAGGCGAATTTGCTGCTAAAAGACAAAAACCAAAGCAATTACAAAAAAGACAAACACAAAAACCAAAAGTTTGATGATGGATATTAACAACGAAGAGAATAAAACCTTTAAACTCTCTGGTGTTTTAAAAAAAGTTTTATTTTGCAATGAAGAGACCAAATATTGCATTGCTGTTTTAGAAAACAATCAAAAAATTTGTGGTCAATATTTTGATACTCATATTGAAAAAATTGTGGGTGAAGAGATTATTTTGACAGGCAATTGGATCAGTCATAAAAAATATGGCGTGCAGTTTGCTTTTGAGTCTTTGCAACTCAAAGAAGCCGAACTTTTTTTCTTTTTAACCAAAATAGTCAAAGGCATTACCAAAAAATCGGCTCAAGAACTTCTTAAAAAATATCAAGAAGAAGAACTCATAGAAATTTTAAATAGCAATCCCAATGAACTTTTAAATTTTAAAGGCATTAAGGATAAAAAATTAAAAACCATAGTAGAGTCGTGGCAAAAATTTAAACATTTACGAGAATTGGGCTCTTTTTTATCTAAATTTGGCGTGACCAGCAGTTTGATTACCAAAATATATTCACATTTTAATGAAGTCGAAAACTTAATTGAAAAAATCAAACACAATCCTTATATGTTAATTCAAATTAAAGGCATCGGATTTAAACGAGCTGATGAGATTGCTTTGAGTTTAAGCATTCATAAGCAAAGTGATTTTAGAATAGTGGCGTGTATGAACTACACCTTAAGAGAATATTGCGACAACAACGGCAACTCTTCAATCGAGAAAAACCATTTTTATAAACTTTTGGATGACGCTTTGGGATTTGAAGAAGGGTATGTTTTATACGAAAAAGCCTTATTTGAAATGCTCAATAAAGAAGAGATTTATCAAACCACACAAGACCGATATGCTCCTGCCATGCTTTTTTTTGCAGAAAATAAAATCATCGATTTTTTTGAAAAACGAACTCAAGAGATACCCAATAAAAAAATTATTGCCAATTTTAAAGAGTATTTACTCAAAAAAGAAAAAACCTTAGGTTTTAACTTAAGTAGCGAACAAAGTCATGCGGTTGAAATCATTAATAACGGCAGCAACACACTGTTTTTAATTGGATATGCTGGTACTGGAAAATCAACGTCAAGCCGAGCCATATTGGAACTGCTTCAAGAAATAGTAGGGTATGATGACATTATTACCATTGCATTAAGTGGAATTGCCAGTCAGCGAATCTCCGATACAACCGGATATAGAAGCATGACGATTCAATCTCTTTTAATGCAACACAAAGACAAAGAGACCTTTCCATACAGAGTGATATTGCTCGATGAAGCTTCCATGGTTAACAGTGTGACGTTTTATCAAATCATTTCAAAAATCAGTTTGGATACTATTTTTATAGTCGTAGGCGACGATGGACAGCTTCCTGCCATTGGTGCTGGAAATATTTTACACGATTGCATTAAATATACGCTGGCACCCATTTGCAAGTTAACCAAAATTTATCGACAAAATGAGCACCAAGCCATTGCGGTTATTGCCAATGATATACGGCAAGGACAAATCCCTAATTACAAAGAAGAGTATGAGGATTTCAAGTTTTATGATGTTTCAATTGACAATTATTATGCTGCTAAAAATGGTCAAAATCAACAGAATTTTTCCCATTTACGTTTTGAAAATACGGAGCGTATTTTACACACTATTTTAAATATTGCGAGTTCTTATATTACCCAATCGTACACATTGGTCAAAGAAAAAGAAATCGCGAAAGCCTTAACCTTATTTCAAATCATTACTCCTATGAAAGGGGGTGTTTTGGGTGTTGAGAACTTAAATGTACAATTGCAAAAACTCTTTAATGCTTCAAGAGAAACCTCTAAAAAAACGAAACTCTATGAATATAAACTCAGTGACAAAGTGATTCATATCAAAAATGAAAATATGAAATCTCAAAGTATGACAGCCTATAAAAATGGCTCCAATGAGTTTGTGGAAAAACGGGTTTTTAATGGGCAGTTGGGTTTAATTATTAAGCTGGATTTCGATAATAACCATTGCGTAGTATTGTATCCCAATGACGATATGGTGGTTTTTTATGATTTAGATATGTTGGATTCGCTTTTGAGTTTGGCGTATTGTTTAACCATTCATAAAACCCAAGGCATGGAGTATGAAAATGCGCTTATTCCCATGACTTTTTCCCATTATATTATGCACAATACCAAACTTTTATACACGGCTATTACTCGAGCTAAAAGAATGTGCCATATTGTGGGTGAAGAGGAAGCTTTTAAGTCAGCTTGTAAAAGAATTGAGACCACAAAACGCGAATCTGTAATAAATGACATTCTCAAAAGTAAATTTAACTTTAGTTAAAAGGTTTTTTTAGTATCATAGACAAAAAATTTAGGATTATATTTAATGATAACGTGGATGCAAAGACATAAAAGATGGTTGGTAATTACAATTTGGATCAGTACAATAGCTTTTGTTGGTGCTGGTTTTGTGGGTTGGGGTTCATACGATTATGGGAAAAAACAAGGAACAGTTGCCGTTGTTGAAGACAGAGAAATCTCAGTAGAAGAGTATCAACGAGAATACAGCTTTTTATATGAACAATATGCAAAAATGTTTGGAAAACAATTCAACCAAGAGATTGCAAAACAATTAAACCTTTCTGATATGGCGTACAATTTAACCATTCAAAAAAATCTGCTTTTGGCCTATGCCGATGAGTTAAGATTGGATGTAACCGACGAAGATGTTATTCAAGAACTCATTAAATACAAAGAATTTCAAAAAGATGGAAAATTTAATAAAGATGCCTATATCAGTATTTTATTAGAAAACAAAACCAATCCAACCGATTTTGAAAAAGGTTTAAAAAGAGATTTACTGTTACAAAAAATGGAAGTGATTTTTAGAACAACACCTTCAAACAAAGAAATCGACTTGGTATCAAAGTTGCTGTTTATTGAAGACAATATCAATGTAACGATACTTGATTCAAGTGCTGTTACGATTAACGTACCCAAAGAGGCATTAAAAAACTATTGGGAAGCCAATAAAAACAACTATATGTCTTCAAACTCGTATGAAATTGAAACCCAAACGGTGAATTTATTGACAAAAGAGATTTCACAAGATGAAATCAATGACTACTATTCAAAATTTAAAACCGAGTTTAAAAAACAAGATGGTATGATAAAAACACTCGAAGAAGCTAAAGACGATATTTTAAAAGCAATTCTTTTACAAGAAACTAAAAAAGAAGCACTGAAAGTTTACATTGATTTAAAAAAAGAGAAAGCCACATTTGCTAAAAAAGAAGTCATTTTTGAAAGCGACTTTAAATATGGTTTAGAAGACATTAAATCGATTGTGGGAGCAAAAGAGGGTGAAGTTTTAAAACCTTTTTTACAAGACGATCACTACGTTATTGTTAAAGTTAACAAAAAATTCGATGCCAAACCACTTGAATTTAATGATGCATACAGCATGGTAAGCAATGATTATTTGGTCACTGAAAAACAGATTCAATTGGCGCAAAAAGCGCAAGAAGCCTTAAAAAACTTTCAAGGGCAAAATGTGGGATATATTAACCGAACTTCGGTTGATAAAATTCCAGGATTAAATGAAAATGAAGCCGGTGAATTTTTAAATAAGTTATTTGGTGCGACAGAGCCAAAAGGCATGATTGAATTGGGTGATAAAATCGTATTATATAAAATCAACGATGTGAGATTTACCCCCATCAATGAGGAACAACGATCAGCTGTTGTGTCGACTTTGACCAATTTATTAAACAATGAATTAATGACAAACTTAATCAATAATCTCGAAAACAGATATGACATTCAATCATCTTTAGAGAAGAAAAAGGATCAATAATTGAATAATACTATTTTAGCAATTGACATTGGTACAACTAGTATAACTGCCGTAATCGCTCAAAATGATATGGACAATAAAATTAATATTTTAGGTGTAAGTATTGAAAACAGTGATGGAATTAACAAAGGGTTAATTACTAACATTGAAGGTGCTTCAAAAGCCATTAAAGAAGCCGTACACAATGTAACTAAAGGCGTTTTAAGTAACATTGACTCTACGTTGGTTTCAATCTCTTCGGCGTACACCAAAGGGATACGAAGTGTCGGAAGTGTCAATGTACCTAATGGACAAATTACCCAAACTGAAATCAATCAAGTGATGCAAATGGCGTTATACAATGCCACGATTGTACCCGAATATGAAGTTATTCATGTTCTGCCTATTTATTTTAAAGTGGATGACTCTCAACTCATTGATAACCCTTTAAATATGAATGGAGCCCGGCTTGAAGTGGCGGTCTATATTGTAACGGCTAAAAAAACAGCCTTAACCAATATAAAATCAGCGCTTAAAAGTTCAAACCTAGAAATCAGCAACTTTGTTTTAAGTGGTTATGCTTCTGCTGTTTCTGTGTTGGATGAACAACAAAAGAAATTTGGTGCGGCTGTTTTAGATATTGGGGGAAGCACTACGGATGTAGTTTGCTTTAAAGGCAAAGCCATCATCTATAACGATTTTTTACCCGTAGGTTCTTTAAATATTACGAATGACTTATCCGTAACTCTTCACACACCACCCAGTGCGGCTGAAACACTTAAAATCAAATACGCAAACTTGTTGCCACACTCTAATCATTCTGATAAAGAAGATCATGGTATCAAAAAAGTCAAAATTCCCGTCATTGGTGATGAGCAAAATACAAAAGAGATGCCATTGGATTCCATTCAGCTGATTATTCATGCTCGTGTTGAAGAGATTTTAATTATGGCAAAAGATAAAATAAAAAAAAGTGGTGTTGCAGATGCTTTAGGAGCGGGAATAGCTATTACCGGTGGAATGAGTCGATTGCCAGGAATTAAAGAGTTAGCGGAAGAAGTTTTTGAAAATATTCCTGTCAAAATTGCAAATCCTATTAATATTCGGAACGGATATATGAGTTTTGATGACCCAACCATGTCAACAATTGTAGGACTCTTGCTTTATGGGTTAGACCCGAATCCAAGTTTTGAACTGGATTCCAATAAAAAATTACGACAAAAAAGAGTTCCAACTCAACACACTCACACCAATTTAAATTTAAATGAAATAAAACCGAATAATATTTACACTGACCATAAAAAACAACAAGAAAGCTTACCAAGAATTTCTGAACACGACAAAGCCAAAGGCGTATCAAAAATCTGGAAAAAGTTTTCGGAGTGGTTTTAATGAGTGGCGATAATTTATTTGATGCTAAGGATATAATCGTGCAAATGCCAAATCAAGTGCTTTCAGACAATGTTGCTAAAATTTCAGTTATTGGAGTTGGTGGCGGTGGTTGTAATATGGTCAATCATATGATAAATGAGGGAAGCCATAAAATAGATTTAATCGCGGCGAATACCGATTTACAGGTATTACACATTTCAAAAGCCCCTAAAAAAATTCAATTGGGTCTTAAACTAACCAAAGGGTTAGGGGCTGGAATGAAACCGGAAGTGGGTCGAGATGCTGCTTTGGAAAGCTACGAAGACATTAAAAATGCCATCAGTAAAGCTGACATTGTTTTTATTGCTGCTGGTTTAGGTGGTGGTACAGGAACGGGCGCTGCGGCTATTATTGCTAAAGCTGCCAAAGAAATAGGGGCGTTAACCGTTTCTGTTGTGACTAAACCATTTTCTTGGGAAGGTCAAAAAAGAGCAGGATTAGCCAACTTAGGGCTTGAAGAGCTTAAAAAAGTGAGTGATTCTATTATTGTTATTCCCAACGACCGATTACTTGAAATCGTCGATGAAAGTATCGGGATGAAAGATGCGTTTAAAATCATTGATAATATTTTGTATCAAGCCGTTAATGGAATGACGGAAGTGATTTTAAACCCAGGGAATTCAGATATTAATACCGACTTTGCTGATGTTAAAACGATTATGCAACACAAAGGTATGGCATTGATGGGAATAGGGCGTGCCAAAGGTGAGGGTGCTGCTATTCAGGCATTGGAAAATGCCATCGATTCTCCTTTATTGGATAAAATGTCATTAAGTGGGGCAAAAGGAATTTTAATTCACTTTAATATCAACCCACAAGTCTCACTTTTTGCCATTAACAATGTTATGGGCAGAATTCATGAAACCATTGATTCCAATGCCGAAGTTATCTTTGGAACAACAACCGATCCATCGCTTGAAAAAGATGAAGTAAAAATCACTATTGTTGCAACAGGATTTGAATCTAAAAATCCAAGCATAGAAGAAAACAGTGATAATAACAACAATAACAGTAACCAAGCACCTACTGCAACAAAAATCACACCCGACAGTGAAAACTATTTAGACATTCCGCCACTTATGAGAAACTACGAAGTTCAATATCGCTTGAAATAGTTTGGTTTATGGTCAATTTTTATCGACCATAAACTCTTCAGCAATTTACTCTTTAATAATCACAATATCATAAGAACTTTTTTTAATCACCAAGGCTTTTGAAGAGGGAACTACTCCAAAACGATTTAAATCTTTAATTTTATTTTTATAGTTTTCTACATCATGTTGAAGTTTTTCTATTTTAGCATTGAGTTGTAAAATTAAATCAACTCCTGCCAGATTAATTCCCATTTCTCGAGTGAGCGTTAAAACAGTTTTAATGTTGTCAATATCTTTTTGAGAATACAATCTGATTTTACCATTGGTCCTTGACGGTTTGATTAATCCTTCTCGTTCATATTGTCTGAGTGTTTGCGGATGAATACTTAAAATTTCAGCCACGGCTGAAATGAGATAAACGGGTTCGTGGTAAGCACTTTTCATCTTAATTTTCCGGTAACTTTTCTTCTAAAAGTTTTACCAATTGAGCATCCAATTCTTCTATTTTAGGCAATACAATATTGGCTTTTAAATATAAATCGCCTCGTACGCCTGTTTTTCTATTTAAAACACCCAACTCTTTGACTCGGAATCGTTGATTTTGTTTGGTATTTTGAGGAATTTTAAGGGTAATGGTTTTATGAAGCGTCTTAATTTCAATTTTATTTCCAAACAAAGCTGTTTTTAAAGGAATATCAAAATATTTGCTTAATGTATCTTCATTGCGTTCGTATTCATCGGAGGAAGCAACATTGACTTTAATAATTAAATCACCTCGTTGCCCTTGATACGCTTTTCCTTTTCCTTTGGCTCTGATTTTTTGCCCACTGCTAATTCCTTCTGGAATTTTAACATCAAAACTGTCGTTGTTTAAAGTGATATGTTGTTTCCCACCTAAAACGGCAACATCAAAAGGAATGGTAATTTGAGCATTTAAATCTAAATCGGGTTCTTCAAAACCATAATTAGAAAAACCACCACCAAAAGGATTGCTTCCTCCAAATGAAGAAGAACCAAATCCACTTCCTCCGCCAAACATTTGTCGTAAGATTTCATCTAAATCAACATTTCGTCCTTGACCTCGTGCAAAATCATGGAAATTTTGACCACCAAACATCGAATCTCCGTGTTGGTCGTATTGTTGTTTCTTTTGTGGGTCACTTAACACTTCGTATGCAGCGTTAATCTCTTTAAACTTATCTTCTGCGCCAGCATCTTTATTGACATCGGGATGATATTTTCGTGCTAATTTTCGGTATGCTTTTTTTATTTCATCGGCAGCTGCATTTTCGCTGATCTCCAATGTTTCGTATAAACTTTTTGCCATAAACGTTTCCTATAAATATAATATGAATTTTTTCAGTCGCATTATATCCAAAAGTTGAGTCTATGTCAATCAAGTTTGGAAATAACCCTTAGTCTATAACGGAAGGGTTATTTTGAAGCAAGCCCCTTTAAATTGGTGCTTATTATGTTCAAAAGCAATATTGGAAACACTAATTGCGCCACCCATACTTTTTTCAATAATTTGGTGCGTCATATAAAGCCCAAGACCCGTACCTTGACTTTTGTGTTTGGTTGTAAAATAGGGCTCAAATATTTTGTTGACAATATCTTCTGGAATCCCTTTGGCATTGTCATGTATTTCAATGACCGCTTCATTGAGAAATTCATAGGTATGAATAAAGATATATTTGTCTTTGACATTTTTTTCCAATAAAGCATCTTTAGAGTTATCAATAATATTTAAAATGGCTTGAGTAAGTTCATTTTTATAATTATGCAATTCAATCTTTTTTTCACACTCTAAAAATACTTGAATATCATAGTTCTTTAACATTCCTTCTACAATAGACAAATCTTTTTTTAAGTTCTCTTCTAAATCAAAGACCATCATCTCTTTATCGCCTTGTATAAAGTCTCTGAAGTCGTTAATTGTTTGGGATAAATGCATTGAACTGCGCACAATTCCATCTAACGATTCATCCAACAACTCATCGGTGAGCAGATGAAACTCTTTTTGAAGTTTTAAACCACTGGCAGCTGTACTAATGGCACTTAAAGGTTGTCGCCATTGGTGAGCGATGTTTCCTATCATTTCTCCCATGGCAACCAATTTGGCTTGTTCTGAAATGAGTTTATCACGGTATTTTAATTCGGTTAAATCAACCACTGTTAATATTCTAATCTTCTTTTTGTTTAATTTAGCATTCTTAATTTTGATTAATGCCGGAAAAGTATTATCACAAGAAGTAATCATAGAGGCTTCAAATGTATTTTCTAGCTTTTTATAATTCAAATTTTTATCTTCAAAGAACTCCAAAATATCAAGACCCAACGCTTTACTTTTTGAACTAAGATTAAAAAGGTTAACTCCAACATCATTGATATTGGTACATTTGTACTCTTCATCAAATAAAACAATGGCTTCCATAGTAGCATTTAAAAGCAATTCAAACTCTTCAACAGAGTTTTCCAATTGTTGTTTTATGACCAATGTATTTTTATGCTCATTTTCTATTTTCTCTTTAGCACGACTGAGTTTAAAATTGGTCTCTTTTAAAATAGTACTGTCATAGACATAAACAATAACGATTTTGTTCTCTATATCATAAGGATTAAGAGTAACATTTTGTTGCATATTTTTAAATACTCTGTGAGTGATTTTATTTTTAAATTCAATGTTAAAAAAAGATTCATTCAATTCAGTGGTATAAAAAGTAGGGGAGTTTAACGTCAAGGTTGCTTTGATTTTTCGTTTGAGTTTTGCTTCATTAATATCGGGATAAACGGTCGTTATTTTTTGATTAATAATTTGATTAAAGGTAATATTGGTTCTGGTTTCTAGCCATTTATTCCAAAAAAGTACCTCTAAATGTTCATTCAGTAAAATAATACCATTATCGATGGTATCGCATATAAGGTCTGCTTTATTCAAATATTCCATTATAACTCATCTAAAATCTTATCGAGTAATTTTTTAATAAACTCAATAGTATCATCGGTAGTTAAAATCAACAATTCCCCTCGAATATTTTGATTTTCAAACTGCAAAATGGTTGAAATAATAATCACTTGATGATATTTATCAATAAAAGTGCTGTCCATCTCTTCAATAGAATTCAACAATTTTACATGCGGTGGAGAAAAAGAGACTTCAATACTCATCTCTTGCGCAAATTTACTGATGGTAGAAGAAGATAAAATGTTGGTAATTTCTAAAATTACATCACTTAATTCATTGACATCTTGAATTTCTGTCTCTTCTAATCCAAATGCTCGTGCTAAATTCTCAGCTGAATTTTGGTCAATAATAAAAAGATTTTCACTTGAAAATTTTCCATTAATTAACTGCGTTGCCAAAAATTGAGGCATACCAACTTTAACTTGACTTTGTAAATAGTCTTGTAAATATCGTGTTTCTATAATATTGATTCGAGGAATTGAAAGCGTGGCAAAAGCATCAAGTATTTCAGAAATAGCTGCTGTTCCTGAACCATAGGCAATGTTGATTAACTCTTGAAGGCAATCTTGCTGGTCTTCATTTAATATGGCTGAATTTTCCATGAATTTACTTTATCTTTTCTAAAATTTGTTGCATTTTAGCTTCTGAAATCGGTTTTTTGACAAAATCCATCGCTCCATCTTCTCTGACTTGGCTCATCGAACCTTGTTGAATATCCGCTGATACTACAACTACTTTTGCATTGGAATCGTGTTGTCTAATTAATTTTAACGCAGTAAAACCATCCATAACTGGCATAGTTAAATCCAAAAAAACTAATGTCGGAGCATGCTCTTTGTATAAATCAATGGTTTCTTGTCCATTTTGTGCTTGAATAATCTCATGTCCTATTTCTTGACAATCTTCAAGTATTTTTATAATCATTCTTCTTGCCATTTTAGAGTCATCTGCAACCAGTATTTTCATTTAAATCTCCGTACATATTTTAATATATATTTTACCTAAAATATAATAAAAATAAATATAAACTTCAATGATATTATGTTATAAATGCATATGTTTACCAAAAAAGAATGGACTCAATCCGAGTTATATAATTATACCAATGAGTTAAAAAAGAAAAATATTGAAGTGGTTTTAGTGGATACCATTTTAAAACCATTAGAGAATATGCAAACGTTGACCTACAACCCTTTTGAACTGCAAAAATATCCCCAAGGCACTGTTTTTGTTTTTTATTGTGATACGGGTAAAACCACCAATGAAAGACTGGCATATTACCAAAAAAAGTTTCCCAATAACCCTTGTATTAGCTTACGCGGGGGAAGAGGGTATTGGCGACCAAATTTCAAGAATGAGCCTTTGCTATGAAGAGTTACGATTATATTATTGTCGGAGCTGGCATTGCGGGGTGCAGTGTGGCGTATTTTTTGTCTTTATACAACAAAAAAGTTTTACTCATTGATCGAAATAAAGATTTCACTCAAAGTGCAAGCTCTGCTGCAGGTGGATTTTTGTCGCCCTTGTTAGGAAAACCCAATGATTTTAAAGATTTAGTCACGCAAGCGCTTAACTACTCATTTGCGTTTTATAAAAATCATTTTCCTCATGAACTTATCAACAAAGGGGTTTTAAGAATCCCTAAAAATGAAGAAGATGCCCAAAAATTTAAAGAGTACATTCCCTATATAGATTTTGATTATTGCTTAAAAGAAGAGGGTTGTTTTTTTCCTATTGGCTCCCAAATCAATACTCTTGAAGTATGCCAAAAACTGGCAAAAAATGTGGAAAAATTGTTTAGATATGAGATAAAACATATTCAATATATTAATGATACTTACGTATTAAATGACCAATTCACAACGCACAATCTCATCTTAACAACAGGAGCTGATACCTCACTTATAGAGGAAAAATACTTTAACATTCGTGCTGTTTGGGGACAAAGAATTGTCATTGAAACTTCAACATGTATCGATATTAACTACCATAAAGAGTGTTCGGTTTCGACGAGTGTTCCAATCCAAACCAAAGATAAATATCACGTCAGTATTGGAGCAACTCATCATCGATTTAATTGCGACAGCAGCATCTGTTCGTTATGTTTAAAAGAACCCAATTTGAATAATTTTAAACGATTAAGTAACGATGAAAACAGTGTTAACAACGATACACAAACACTTTTAAAAAGAGCATCAGATATTCTCGTGCTAAATGATGTCAAAGTTGTAGATATTAAAATTGGAGCAAGGGCTTCGAGTGTTGATTATTTCCCCATGGTGGGCGAACTGATTAATTCTAAAGAAACACTCAATATGTTTCCTTACATAACCAAAGGAACTCACGTACCAAACAGTCGATTAATGCCTCACAAAAACCTTTTTGTGCTCAATGGATTAGGTGGAAGAGGGTTTGTTTTAGCTCCTTATTTGGCCAATTTATTGGTCGAACATATCGTAAATAATAAAGAACTTCCAGAAAATATTACTACCCCTCGACTTTTTAAACGCTGGGCAAAAAAACTCTAACACTGCTTCATTAACCTTTTGTTTATTTTATATGGCTAAAATTCGCTAATTTTATTAAAAGGAAAAAGATTGATTAAAAATATTTTAAAAATTGTAGTTTTAGGAATTTTAGGTTTTTCAGCATTGGTGTATTTTACGGCTTCAAAACCTGCAGCTATGGTTGCAAATGAAAATGCAGGAACAAGCATAACAAAAGAGGTTTTACCACAAAGTTTCGAACTTGTAGGTCAAAAACAACACCTTTCAAAAGATGAGCTTTTCAAAGCCAATACGAAAAGTTTAATTGTAGTAGGAAATCACGACTCATTAGCCGTTGTAAAAGATTTAAACACATATTTTGCAGTTGAAATGCCTTTTGTGATGGTTGCCAATATTTCGAGTGCTCCTTGGTTTGTTAAAAAAATGTTTATTCCAGGAAAGTTAGAAGAGTTAAATAAAGGAAGTAATGTTCCGATGATTTACGACTTTGATGGAAATATGGTTCAAGCGTTAGGTGTTGCCAATAACGATAAAACAGCTTTTATTGCTTATGTTATAGAAGAAAATGGTTCGATTGTTAAAATCTACGAAGGGAAAGTCAAAGAGGGTGCTTTAGACGGCTCAATGAACGAAGAAGAGAAAAAAGTGGCTTTAGAGCCTTTGTTTGAACTTATTAAATAGTAAAAAGTGAGTGGTAAATGGTGAGTGGTAATTAGCGACTCACTTCTCACTTTTTTCCTCTTACTATTTATGAATTCATTTTACCAATAGCACAACTGACAAAACTTTTTGCCGTTGTTGTTGCTTTTTGAAATCCACTTAACTCATCACTTGTTAAAGGGTAACCCAATTTTCTTAAGCTTAATTTCAAAGCTTCAAGCTGATTGTCTTCAATATTAAGTGTTATTTGTCGTGGCATTACTTCTAAATTAACTTCCACTTCACCAAACTCTTCTTTTAAAGCCTTAGTAAGCGTACTTGCACAGCCTCCACATTTTACATTGAGTACTTCAAATGTCTGTTTCATTTTTTATCCTTTATAAATTAGTAAAATCATTCTCATTTAAGGCATCCACCAATTGTTGTACAGAAGCCACTGATTTCGCAAATAAAGCTTTTTGATCATCCGTTAGATTAAGTTGTATGACTTTCTCAACTCCATTTTTTCCCAACATAACAGGAACACCACTGACAATGTCATTATAGCCATATTCACCCTCAAGCATCACTGCACATGGGTAAATTTCCTTTTTATCGTTTAAGATAGCTTCAACCATCAAAGAAGTGGCATGTGCTGGCGCGTAATACGCAGAACCTTTTTCCAAGAATTTTACAATCTGAGCTCCGCCATTTTTTGTTTTTTCAATAATATCTTCAATATCTTCAGAACTTAATACTTCTGTTAATGCCAAACCAGCCACGGTGGAAAAATTGGCTAAAGGAACCATTTCATCACCATGTCCTCCCATTACAGAAGACTCAATTTGTCCAGCTCCATAGCCCAATTTTTCTAAAATAAAGTGCGACATTCTTGCGCTGTCTAAAATTCCTGCCATTCCCACGATTTGATTTCTTGGAAATTGTGAAACTTTTAATGCTGCGTAAACCATAGCATCTAATGGATTTGAAACGACTACAATGATAGCATTAGGAGCAAACTCTTTGATTTCCAGAATAACGGCTTTCATGATTTTTGCGTTGGTTAAAAGCAAATCATTGCGACTCATACCCGGCATTCTTGGAAGTCCTGCTGTAATAACAATCACACTGCAACCTTCTAAATCATTGGCATTTTGCGCATACGTGACTCTTGTTGATGACTTAGCTGCATTGGCGGCTTGTGAAATATCTAAAGCCATGGCTTTGACTAAATTTTGTTTAATATCTTTTAAGAGTATATGAGAACAAATATTCTTAGAAGCCAACGCATAAGCAAGGGTTGAACCCACATTTCCAGCCCCAATAATGGCTATTTTTTTAGTATTCAATATTCTTTCCTTGAATGTTTGTGTTGAATTATAACATTTATTTATTGTATAGAAATAAAAAAAGGTAAGGCAAAAGCCTTACCTTAAAAATTGAGTCTCCTCAAATTTATCCAATAATAGCGTTTAATGTAGCCGATGGTCGCATTGCTTTTTCAGCTTTTGCATCGTCTGGTAAATAGTATCCACCAATATCAGATGGTTTACCATGTCCAGCAACCAATTCTGCCACAATTTTTGCTTCATTTTCAGCCATTGCTTTTGCAATTGGAGTAAATTCAGCTTTTAATGATGCATCATCATTTTGAGCGGCTAACTCTTGTGCCCAGTA
>JBAYZM010000018.1:0-18766 GCA_041672515.1 Arcobacteraceae bacterium | reverse complement strand
TATCACGAGGGGCACATAAAATCATATTGGGAATAAATCGTAAAAAAGAGATATCAAAAGCCCCTTGGTGGGTTTCTCCATCGTTTCCTACAATTCCCGCTCGATCAATAGCAAACACTACGGGTAAATCCATTAAACACACATCATGAATGATTTGATCAAATCCCCGTTGTAAAAAAGTAGAATAGATGGTAATAAACGGTTTAAAACCCTCTTTTGCCATCGCTGCCATGGAAGTGACTGCATGTTGTTCGGCAATGGCTACATCCCAAAATCGATTGGGATATTCAGCTATGAGTTTATCCATTCCCGTACCACTTGGCATGGCAGCCGTAACGCCCACAACATTGTCATGATTTTTAGCCAAATTCAGTAAACATTGTGCAAACACTTCTGTGGCAGATTTTTGGCAGATTTTTTTAATAAACTCCCCACTTTCTTTATCAAAAGGTCCCACCCCATGCCAATGCTCATGGTGTCCTTCGGCAATCTCATACCCCTTGCCTTTAACGGTTCTTGCATGAACAATCACGGGTTTTCCCATATTTTTTGCCAATTCTAACGTATGAATAACTTCTTCAATATCGTGTCCATCTATGGGACCAATATAATCCACTCCCATCTCTTCAAAAATAATCCCAGGCGTAATGAGTTTCATACTCTCTTCAATTTTTTTGGCAATATACGTAGCGCCCTCGGGGAAATGGTTTCTTAAAATTTTATCGACTCTCTCTTTGAAACCTTGATAAAATTTTCCTGCGAGCAGTTTACTTAAATGCTTACTAATGGCTCCAATGGGTCGGGCAATCGACATTTCATTGTCGTTTAAAATAATGACAATAGGATATTTTCGATCACCCAATTCATTGAGGGCTTCATAGACCATTCCTGCACTCATAGAACCATCGCCAATCATCACAACAGGAACACGAGACTCTTTTTTAAGTCGTATGGCTTTGGCAGCTCCCACGGCTAAGGAAATTGAAGTAGAGCTGTGTCCTGCTACAAAATAATCGCAATGACTCTCTTTGGGTTTGGTAAAACCACTTAAACCATTAAATTGTCGAATGGTTTCAAAGCTTTCCCAGCGTCCAGATAGCAATTTATGCGGATAACACTGGTGCGAAACATCAAAAATAAAAGGGTCACTGTTGGCATCAAACACGTAGTGCATTCCTACGGTTAATTCAACCGCCCCTAAAGTTGAAGAAAAATGTCCTCCGTTACGACTGACGACATCAATAATGCGATTTCGTATTTGTAAAGAGAGTTCTTCTAACTCTTTTGTTGTTTTATTTTTAACGTTCATAATAATTAGTCATACACCTTTGCCGTTTTTAAACTTTTTAAAACCTCATCTAAAACGCTTATCACCCGTTTATTTTGATTGGCTCTTCCAATGGTAATTCTAATCGCATTTAAACCATAACTGGTTAAATCTCGAATGATAATTCCTTTTTCAAGTAACTCTTGAGCCACTTGAGCAGAAATATAATCCGCTGACAATTTATACGTAATAAAATTGGTGTAACTTGGGATATACTCAATGCCATTTTTTTGGGCATACTCTTCGTAAACTTTCATCTCTTCAAAGTTTTTAGCAATACACTCATTGACAAATTTTTCATCTTTAAGTGCTTCAATCGCTGCTGCTAAAGAGAGCGTAGAGATATTAAAAGGCGGTCGCAATTTGTGTAAGGTTTTAATGATTTCAGGATTTGCAATTCCATACCCTACTCGCATTCCACCCAAAGAATAAGCTTTTGAGAAAGTTCCTAAATAAATGGCATTGGGAAATTTATGGATTAAATCACTGGGATTAATCTCTTTTTTCGCATCTTTGAAAGCAGCATACTCTTGATACGCTCCATCGACAATCACAAGGGTATTTTCACTGATTTCACTCAAGAATGTATAGACTTCTTCTTTGTTTAAACACTCACCCAATGGATTATTGGGTAAACATAAGAAAATAACATCGGCACCATTTTCTTTGTAGAGTTTTCTAAATTGGTCTAAATTGTGTTCATCATCAGGCGTTTTTAAAATAGTAGCCCCCGTTTGTTTTGAATAAATATCGTACATGGCAAACGTCGTTTTAGACATAATCACTTTAGAATTTTCATTGCATTTGGCATGGACACAAAACTCAATAACTTGGTCACTTCCTGAACCAATAACGATATTATTACTGGCAACATTGTACTTCGTAGCCAACGCTTCTTTGAGTTCATACATCGAATCATCGGGATACATAAACATATTTTTTGCTATCTCTTGAATTTTTGCCGTCACTTTGGGAGAAGTGCCATACGGGTTTTCATTTGAGGCTAATTTAATCACATCTTTAGGGTCAACGCCATATTCTCGTACGACTAACTCAATGGGTTTTCCTGCTTCATAGGTTTTTAAACTCTCTAATACACTGTTAAATTTCATTCATTTTTCCTTTATATATCGTCGGCTTCTTTAACATAAGAGCCTAAAAATTTAATACTTTTTTCGTGTTTTCTAAAAATTTCTTGAACATTACTGTCATTTTTATGCCCATCAAAATCAATAAAAAAGATCGAAATACCTTCAACAATATGCGATTTAATTTTGGTTAAATTGATTTTGGCTTTATCAAAATCAATCAGAAAATCCACCAATGCCCCGGGAGTATTGGGCAGTTTTGCCAAAATAGAGGTTTTGTCATTGCCACTTGGTGCATTTTCAAAATCACTGACAATAAAAAACCGTGTTTTGTTGTTGTCTTTGTCTTCTATGTTTTCAAACAAAATGGGTAAATTGTACATTTTAGCTCCCACATGCGAACAAATAGCCGCCGCATGAGGTTCATTTAACGCCAATTTTGCCGCTTTCGTGGTCGATTCAATGGGAATATGCTCTATTTCATCTAAACCAAAATTTTCCAAAAATCGACTGCATTGATCAAACGCAATGTCTTTGGAATAGATTTTTTTAATGTCACTGACTTTATCGCACGTCGTTGCAAGCGTGTGATGAATGTCTAAAATGACTTCAGCGATAATCTTTAACTCGTAATTGTTCAGACAATTAATCGTGTCACTGACAATTCCATTGGAAGAGTTTTCAATGGGTATAACTCCAAATCGTGCTTTTTTGGTACTGACTTCTCGAAAAACACCTTTAATCGAACCAATAGAAATATACGAACTCATTGCCCCAAATCGGGTTTCTGCAGCTTGGTGGGTAAAACTTCCCTCAGGTCCTAAAAACGCAATGTTTTCAGGCAACTCCAAATTGCGTGAAATGGCAAAAATTTCTAAAAACAGCGCTTCAATGGCAGCATTATTGAGTAAGCCTTTGTTTTTGGTTTCCAGTCGTTTGATGATCTCTTTTTCTCGCTCGGGTCGGTAAATGGCTCCACCGCTGTTGGCTTTTAAAATTCCTACTTGATGGACAAGTTCCATTCGGTTGTTTAATAAATCCAATAACTGGTCATCGATAGCGTCGAGTTTATTGCGTAACTCTTTTAAGCCTTTTTCATCACTCATATTTCGCCTTTGTTTAAAAGTTCTAATACACTTTGCATATTTTTTCCAATAAAAGTCGGATACTCTTCTTTTTTAAGTGTGGGTAAAACTTCATTTTCATCTTTAATTTTTCCACTTAACACCAAACATGTTTTCATATTAAGTTTTGCTGCTCCCAATAAATCACCAATCATATCATCGGAAATAATGGTAATATCTTCAAAATCAAGTCCCATCATTTCACGGGCTTTATTGTAAAAATCAAAGCTGGGTTTACCCACAACTTTGTACTCTTTGTTGGTGGCGAATTGTATCATTTGCATGATAGCACCTACACCGGGATAACGTTTACCATCTTTGCTGTAAATGGAGGTTTCGTGCATGCCAATACAGGTTTTGGCTTTAATGGCACACTCAATCATGAGGGCATAATCTTCGTTGGTGTACTCTTTTTTAATCGATACCACCAACGCTTGTGGATTTTCGTAATCCAATTCATAGCCTAAAGAACCCATGATTTCTAAAAACTCAGCACTTCCAAAGGCTGCTATTTTTTTCTCTTTAAGCAGGGTTGTTAATAAAGAAAAAGGGTCAATATAGTTTTTAATATTCAACCCTTTTTGTTGTAAACTCTCTAAAAAATCAGCACTTTTGATTTTAGTGTTATTCGTAATAACGACATAAGGAATATTTTGTTGATTTAATCTCTCTATAAACTCAATGGCACCCGAAATGGGTTCTCTTTTTTCATCACAAATGAGTGTGCCTTGAACGTCAATAAAAAATCCCTTTGCCATGTCTTTCCTTACTTAATAAACTCTTCTTCTAATGCAATAATATCTTCAAAAGTTTCTCTTCGTCTGATTAATCGGTCTTCGCCATTTTCTAGGGCGATTTCGGCTACCTTTCCTCGTGTATTGTAGTTACTTGCCATAGTAAAACCGTACGCTCCTGCACTGTAAATAGCCACCAAATCGTTGTGTTGGGTTAAAGGCAGTTCTATATTTTTACCAAAGAAATCGCCACTTTCACACACAGGTCCTACTAAATTGCACAAGGATTTCTCTTTTTCATCATTTAAGACTTCAATTTTATGGAATGCATTATACAAGCTTGGTCGAATCAAATCGTTCATGGCGCCATCGACAATCACAAATCGTTTGTTGCCATTGATTTTTTCGTACAATACTTTAGTTACAAACACACCAGAATTTCCTACAATAAATCGCCCTGGTTCACACACTACGGTTAAATCCAAACCAAACAGTTGTTTTAAAATGGCTTGAGCATACTCATTGGTATCAATAAGCGCTTCATTGTCATACACAATGCCCAATCCGCCACCCACATCAAAAAAGTTTAACTCAATTTTAATCGCCATTAAGGTTTTCACCAAATTTGCCACAATTTCAACCGCTTCAATAATGGGTTCGAGTTGCGTAAGTTGTGAACCAATATGACAATGAATTCCAACGGGTTCTAAATGGTCAGAGTTTTTACATTGGATGTACATTCTTTTTGCCGTATCAATGTCCACACCGAATTTATTTTCATGCAATCCCGTTGAAATATACGGATGGGTTTTAGGGTCAATATTGGGATTAACACGAATTGAAATTCGAGCAACCTTATTTAACTCTTGGGCAATCACTTCTACACGATTTAACTCAGCAGCACTTTCAACGTTTATCATTAAAATACCAAATTCTAGGGCTTGTCTGATTTCATCATCGGTTTTTCCCACGCCTGAGAAAATAATCTTATAGGGTGCTATTCCTACTTTTAATGCACGTTTTACTTCACCAATACTCACACAATCCGCACCTGCTCCAAGTGAAGCTAAATGTTTAATCACACTTAAGTTTGAGTTGGCTTTAACCGCATACGCTAAAATCGATTTCCGTGCTTTAAATGCCTCTTTTAACTCATTGTATTGCTTCGTAATGTGGTCAAAATCGTACACATAATACGGCGTATGGTATGTTTGGGCGAGTTTTTTATAATCAATATTCATAATCTTCCTAATGGTTGTTAAATTCTTAATTCAAAATTTCAATAAATTTTAAAGTAAAAATTAAAATCTCTTACTTTTAAAAGTTGTCATAAAGTGTGAGATTTTGAGTGAAGTCCAAGGCGGAAAGTCAATTTTAAGCAGGAGCTTACACGAAGTAAGTGAGTGTTTAAAATTGACTTTTCAACGCAGGAATTCGCCAAAAGCTTACGCTTTATGACTACTTTTCGCCATTCCAAGCAATTACTGGTTTCCCATTTTCATCAAATTCTACGGCTGGCATTCCCATAATATTAAATCCGCAATCCACATAATGAATTTCACCTGTAACCGCACTGCTTAAATCTGAAAGTAAATACATTCCTGAATTTCCTACTTCATCAATAGAAACATTCTTTTTTAAAGGTGAATGTGCTTCATTCCATTTAAGCATAAATCTGAAATCACCAATTCCTGCAGCGGCAAGTGTTTTAATAGGTCCTGCACTAATAGCATTGACCCTACAACCATCTTTTCCTAAATCTTCAGCCAAATATTTAGTGGTCATTTCTAAGGCAGCTTTAGCAACTCCCATTAAATTGTAATTAGGAATATATTTTACTCCTCCATAATAAGAAAGCGTCAAAATCGATGAATTATTTGATAACAGTGGTTTTAACTCTCGTGTAATTTCAATTAACGAATACACAGAAACATCCATTGCAATATCAAACGCATTTTTAGTAATATCGTAAAATCTTCCAGAAAGTCCCTCTTTTGGAGCAAAAGCAATAGAGTGAACAATAAAGTCAATGTGTCCTAAATCTTTTTCCAATGAAACTTTTAAAGCAGCAATCTCTTCAGGATTACTTACATCACAAGGATACACCAAATTTTCACTGCCAAATTCAGCCGCAATGGGTTCTACTCTTTTTTTCAAAGAATCATTTAAATACGTAAATGCAATCGTTGCGCCTTGTGCAGCACATGCTTTTGCAATTCCGTATGCAATCGATTTATTATTGGCAACTCCAAGAATTACCCCTTTTTTACCATTCATTAACATGTTATAACTCCTTAGTATTTTCAATTATTTTTATAAAATCTTCAGCAACCCAACTGGCGGTTCCAATCAAAGCCCCATCTACATTATTGATGGCACAAATTTTTTCAACATTGCCTAAATTCACGCTTCCCCCGTACAACAAAGGTTTGGGTATGGCTTTTTTAATCGCTGTGTGAATTTGTTCAATATCTTCTAACGTAGCACTCACACCTGTACCAATCGCCCAAACAGGTTCATAGGCTAAAATCAGATTATCGTAAGCAGTGTCAATTCCTTCAAATTGCGACCAAATATATTCCAATGTGGCATTTTGTCCTTGGTTTTTAACTTCTAAGGGTTCACCAAAACAGTAGATGATTTTATAATTTAAAGCTTTGAAATATTGATATTTTTTAGCAATACTCTCTTGCATTTCCCCTAAAATATGTCGCCGTTCACTGTGTCCTATTAAAATGGTTTTAATATTAAACTCATCGAGTTGTTCCGTTCCTATTTCACCCGTAAATGACCCATTTTTTGTAGGATACGCATTTTGAACCCCAAGAGTAAAGTTAGTTGGTGTTTCAAAAGTATCTAACGCTGTCACACTGGGGAAAAGATAGACCTCAGAGGTGTTATTTGTTTTTAAATACGTTGTTAAAGAAGCAACATACAAAGCCGTACTGGCTCGAGTATGATTGGTTTTAAAGTTAGCTGCAATAATGGGCATTATTCACCTTCCAAAACCAAAGCTTTTACTCCTGGCAAAATTTTTCCTTCGATTAATTCTAAAGAAGCTCCACCACCTGTGCTAATAAACGTCATGTCATCTTCATCGCCTGTGATTCGTACTAAATCAGCCGTATCTCCTCCGCCCACAACAGTTGTGGCATATGAAGCAGCTACTGCGTGAGAAATTTTGGTACTTCCTTTGGCAAATTTATCCATTTCGTACACACCCATAGGTCCGTTCCATAAAATCGTATGGGCATCTTCTAGGGCTTGAGCAAATAAAAGAGTCGTTGCCGGTCCAATATCTAAGCCCATCCAATTTTTGGGTATTTCTTGAATGGTAGTTGGTTTTGCAAACGCTTCTTTATCAAAAGCTTCAGCGGCAACAACATCTACAGGAAGGTAAAACTTCACTCCTAAAGATTTTGCTTTGTCCATAATTTTAATGGCTTCTGGGATTAAATCATCTTCAACAATAGATTTTCCTACATTGTATCCCAAGGCTTTTAAGAAGGTAAATGCCATTCCTCCACCAATAAGAATTTTATCCACTTTTGACACTAAGTTATTCAGCACTTCCAGTTTTCCTGAAACTTTACTTCCTCCAATAATTGCTACAAATGGTCTTTTGGGGTCTTCAATAATTTGGTGAAAAAATTGAATCTCTTTTGCCAGTAAAAACCCTGCAGCTTTGGAATCTTTGTCAAAATATTTGGTAATGCCTTCCACAGAAGCGTGTGCTCGGTGAGAAACTCCAAAGGCATCGTTGATATAAATATCTGCCATTGAGGCCAATTTAGCCGAAAATGTTTCATCATTTTTGGTTTCACCTTTGCTAAATCGCAAGTTTTCTAAGAGTAAAATTTCACCACTTTTAAGATTTTTTGCCAATGCTAAGGTATCCTCTTCCACCACATTTTTTGCCATCAAAATATCTTGCTTTAAAAGTGTATGCAATCGTTTTGCTATGGGTTTAAGTGAAAACTCTTCTTCATACTTATCACTGGGTCGTCCAAAGTGTGAGGCTAATATAATCGCACAATCGTGGTCAATACAATATCGAATGGTATTTAAGGCACTTCTAATTCTTCTGTCATCCGTAATATTACTGTACTCATCCATTGGAACGTTGAAATCACATCGAATAAATACTTTTTTACCCGTAATATTTATATTTTTAATTTCTTGAAGTTTCATTGATTTCCTTATTTTTTTGATACATAAACTGCCATATCAATCAATCGTGAAGAGTAACCCCACTCATTATCGTACCACGTCATGACTTTAACCATATTTCCCGCAACCACTTGCGTTAAATCCGTGGCAATGATTGTTGAATTGGTATCTCCAATTATATCTGAAGAGACTTTCATATCGTTATCAACGGCAACAATGCCAGCGAGTTCTTTAGACTTGGCTTCAAAAAGAGCATTTAACGCCTCTTTTGTGGTATCTTTTTTTACAATCACATTTAAATCTACCATCGAAACATTTGCGGTTGGAACTCGAACACTTTGTCCGTGTAGTTTTCCATCAAGTTGTGGCATAATCAATCGCATTGCTTTTGCTGCACCCGTCGTCGTTGGAATCATATTTAAAGCCCCTGCACGTGCACGTCTTTTATCCGATTGGTGTTTAACATCTAAAATATTTTGGTCGTTGGTGTATGAGTGAATTGTAGTCATAAGTCCTTTTTCAATGCCAAAAGCATCGTCAATAATTTTTGCTACTGGCCCTAAACAGTTGGTCGTACATGATGCATTAGAAATAATTGTTTCGCCTTTGTATTCATGTTCATTTACCCCAATAACAAACGTAGGAGTATCGTCTTTTGCAGGTGCAGACATAATAACTTTAGAAGCTCCATTGTCTAAATAAACTTGTGCTTTTTCTTTCGTTAAATACGCACCCGTACACTCTAACACAATTTCAGCTCCACAATCTTTAGTAAAGGTTAACTCTTTTGCATCTCGTGTATTGTAAAGTTTTGCTTTTATTTTTCCAATGGTTACAAACCCATTTTCAACTTTGACTTCATCATCAAATGTACCATGAACCGTATCGTATTTTGTTAAGTACTCAAGCATATCTATACTTGAAGTATCATTTATGGCAACCAATTCAACATCATCTCTTTTAGATATAATTCGAGCAACGCATCTACCAATTCGTCCAAAACCGTTAATTGCAACTTTTACAGCCATATTTTTCCTTTATTAGATTATTAAATTTTTCGTTATTTTATCTAAAAGTTGCTATAATATAATTTAAGTAAATATCATGAGGTTGTTTTAGTTGAAAATAGCTATTTTTGGGGGCAGTTTTGACCCACCCCACACTGGTCATGAAGCTATTGTACGCGAAGCTTTAAAAAGCTTAGATATGGATAGACTCTTTATTGTTCCCACCTATTTGAATCCTTTTAAAAAAAGTTTTTTTTTAGATGAGACCATGCGATTTAAGTTGCTTCAAAAACTGTTTAAGTCTGAAAAAAAAGTTGAAATTTGTGATTATGAAATTGTACAAAAGAGAGCTGTTTATACCATAGAAACAGTAAAGTTTTTGCAACAACAAACCCAATGCAGTACGATATACTTAATCATTGGTGAAGATAATTTACAAAAACTACCGCTTTGGCAGTCGTTTGAAGAGTTAAAAGAGTTGGTTCAATTTGTTGTAGCCTCACGCAATATTAAAGAAAGTTCCTCTACGGCAGTAGAGTTTATAAAACTGCCCATTAATATTGATGTAAGTTCTACAGATATACGAGAAAATGGTTACTTATCACATATTCCAGAAAAAATAAAATGTGATTTAAAACAAATTTTAGAAAAAAGGTAAGAAAACTTTGGAAACAAGAGTAGAGAACATTGTTCAAATTTTAGATGATAAAAAAGCAGAAAATATTGAGATTTTTGATTTAAAAAGTAATGACTATATGGTGGATTATGTGGTGGTTGCTACGACATTAAATGCAAAACATGGAGCATCATTGTTAACATTTTTAAAAGAGGGTTTGAAACCGCAACAAGAGGAGTTTATCCGAGTTGATGAAGACGATAACTGGACAGTCATTGACTTGGGAGATATTTTTGTTCACTTAATGAGTGAAAAATATCGAGAAAAATACAGTCTTGAAGAGTTTTTGCAAGAATTGCCTAAACGACAAGATAAGTGAGTAAAAAATCGTGAGTGGTGAGTGGTAATTTCTACTCACCACTCACTTTTCACTTCTTTCTTTATTTAGAAATTCCAGAACCTCTAAGTAGCGTATTGTAGTTTGAAGCGGCATCACTGGCACCACCTCGATACCCATTTGCAATTGCAATGATAACTACTGTTGCTAGTATGAGTAAAAACCATTTCATTACATGACATCCTTCGCTTTTATTCCTAAAAGCTTTAATCCTATTTTAATACTTAAACTTACCATTGCCAAAACTTTCAAATACTCTTTTTCATTTGGGCTTCCCACAATTTTATGTTCGTTGTAAAATTTATGCACACTTGATGCCAACGAATACAAATAATCCGTAATCTTTTGCATATCTCGTTTGATAAAGGCTTCACTCAAAACAGATGGCAATAAAAGTGCTTCATACATCAAATTCTTACTCTCATTGCTCAATGAAGAAGTCTCTAAAGAACTGACCTCTTCAAATCCCACATTGGCTTTTTTAAAGAGTTGGTTAATTCGCGCATGGGCATAATTAATGTAAAAAATTGGGTTAGATGAATCTTGATTTTTCAATGTCTCTAAATCAAACTCTAAATGCGTATCACTTTTTTTGGTTAAAAAGACAAATCGCAACGCATCGGAACCAATTTCATCGGCAATATCGGAAAGTAATATCACATTTCCGGCTCGTTTACTCATTTTGTAAGGCTCACCACCTTTGAGCAGTGATACCATTTGAGAAAGCAGCACCTCTAATTTTTGAGCATCAAAGCCTAAAAAGTGTACCGCTGCTTTAACTCGTGGAATATATCCATGGTGATCAGCCCCCCAAATATTTATGTACGTGTCAAAATTTCTATCAAATTTATTTTTATGATAGATAATATCGCCTGCTAAATAGGTAGGTATTCCATTTTCTCGCACAACGACTCTGTCTGAATCATCACCAAAATCGGTGGATTTAATCCAAACTTTTTCATCTTTGCTGTACAAATAACCATTGTTTTCTAAAACAGTACGCGTACTTTCCCAATTGTTATACAACGATTTTTCACTGACAAAATTTTCAAATTCAATGCCTAATTTGAGCAAATCATTTTTAATCAAACACAACACTTCATCTTTGGCAAATAAAGCCAATTCATCCATTTTTGTGATATCTTCAAAAACATCTTTTCCAAATTTTTCGGCAATTAAGGCTGCAATGTCGTAAAGGTATTCGCCTCGGTAATATTTTTCAGGGTATTCAACCTCTTTTTTTAAAACCGATTCTCGACCCGCTAAATACAAAGAAACGCCCAATAAATCCATTTGAGCACCCGCATCGTTGATATAATATTCACTCGTAATATCGTATCCTAAATGTTTTCCAACTTTGTATAAGGTATCGCCAAAAATAGCTCCTCTGGCATGTCCTATATGTAAAGGTCCCGTAGGATTTGCACTCACATACTCCAAAAGGATTTTTTCATTTTTAGGACTGCCTTTGGCAAAGTTATCGCCTTGTTGTAATGCCTCATTCACCAAATTTTCTAAAAATATATCTGATAGTTTGAAGTTGATAAATCCATTAAGGACATTCACACTTTCAAACAGTTCATTATTTTCAAACTTATTGGCTAACTCTTGGGCAATTACCATCGGAGACTTTTTTAACTCTTTTGCCAAAGAAAAAGCAACCGGCGTTGCAAAATGACCAAATGCAATATCTTTTGGTTTTTCAAGGACAATGCTTGTCTTTAAAACATCTTCTATGTAATTCTTTATTTGTGTTTGCAATTAGGGTCTCTTATACGTGTTTAGTGTCTGCTGTCGTCTCAGCTGGTTTTGTTTCAACTTTTTTATCTTCCACTTTTTTATCTTCACTTTTTTCTTCAGATTTTAAAGCAACATCATCATCGTCTTCTTTAACCGCTTTTTTGAAGTTTCTAATACCACTTCCTAAACCTTTTGCTAATTCAGGTATTTTTTTACCTCCAAAAAGTAAAAGAACAACCAATGCAATTAATACCCATTCCATTCCACCTGGCATACTCATGTTAGACTCCTGTGTCGATTATTTTTGCTGATTATATCTTCTTATTGCTTAAAGTAAAAAAAGGCTTACCGTAATATAAATGTCAGTAATTTATAGCCAATTGCTGCGGCTGCGACACTTCCAAAAAGATTAAAAAACATGTTTGAAATCCCTAAAATTAGGGAACTTTGTAGAAGGAAAAAACTCTCAATGGCAAACGTTGAATAGGTTGTTAATGCTCCTAAAAAACCTGAAGTTATAAAAGCTTTTGTATTTTGAGAAAAATTATAATGCAAAAACAGAGCAAACATAATGCCTATGGCAAAACTTCCTAAAATATTAATAATAAGTATGCCATAAGGAAATTCACTGGGATATGCTTTGGTAATAAAATGGTTGATATAGACTCGACTAATCGCACCCAAAAACCCACCCAAACCAACAGCAAGAATGGTTTGCCAATGCAATATCATGCGTTTAATTCCTTATAAAAAACTTCTTTCATCTGATTTTCAATTTGCACAAACCAATCACTCTCTTTAGAAGCAACCATGGGTTCTAAAAAAATAACTTTAACCACACCCGGTGTGGCTCGTAGTGTTTTAGAATCTAATACTTCACGCGTATGTAACATCACGACGGGTTGTACTTTTAAATTGTATTTATCCGCTAAAATTCGAGCCCCCGATTTAAAATGGCTAATTCGTTTGCCATCACTTCGTGTTCCTTCTGGAAACATGGCAATGGGACGACCTTCGTCCAGTCTCTCTTTTCCTTCTCGAAGTAAGGTTACAATGCCTGTTTTATCTTCTCTGTTAATGGAAATCATTTTAGGCGCTTTCATAATATGCCCAAAGAAAAAGAGGTCGGTTATCTCTTTTTTTCCTACCCATGCCAAATTTCGTGGGTGAATATGCTCCATAACAACAATATCCAACAGTGCTTGATGATTCATCATCACCATATCACACGTGGTATCGAGTTCACCTTTGATTTCAAGCTTTATACCCAGCAATTTAACTTGTAAGGCCGTCCACACTTTTCTAATTTTGTGATGATGTTGATTAAAAATATACATCAAAATAATCGTTATGGATACCGTTATAACAAACTGTATAAATGTTAAAATTCCTCTAATTTTTGACAATGTCTTCTTCCTTTATCCAACCAACTGTTTTACCGTTTTCCACATTCAATTCAAAAAGCACTTTAATAAACTCTCCCTTTTTATCCAATATTTCAACGGATTGTTGTTGTGGTGCAATATAAAAAACGGTGGAATTGTTGGTGGGCAAAATATATATTTTTGTGGCTTGACCTATGGTAATGACATTATTGGGTTTTGTAAAAAAGAAAAATACTATCGATAAAATAAGTGCAATAACAATATAACTGTTTTTTCGTTTCAGCAAAAAAAGCAGTAAAAAAAATATCGTTAAAATGCCCAATGCAACTTTTTTATAGACTTCAATATTGCTGTCATTTGGATTTAAATCCGTTTGAGTACTGACTAACTCTTGCTCCAGTTTTATGGGTATCGTTATTTTTTTAAATTGTTTGGTTTGAGTATTGTAATAATTAAATTTTATCTCTTTTGTATAAATAGGCACAATCGTATTATAAATCAATTTTTGTTTGGGATAATTCTCTTCTAAAGACATCAAAAGTTGTTCGCCAAACTCTTTGAGTCTAAAATCTTCCAAATTTCCGTGGGTTGCTTCGATTTCTAACACGGTCAATAACTCAGTATTGCTGTATTGTTTTGTTTTACTGGACAGAACGTTAACCTCATTGGCAATGATATTAGAAAACTGGTTATCTTTAATGGCAATATTGGTGTAGTTAATGGGATTGGGTTTTAAATAAATAACATCCACAACACTGTTTTTATTGTAAAGCACTATTTGAAATGTTGGCAGTTGAAAAGCTTGTGAATTGACTTTAAAAAAATACATATTTTTATGCGCGTTATTCATGGACTTTTCCCAATCATTTTGTGGATTTAAAATGGAAATGTCTTTGGAATTTAAGAATCGTGTTTCAATTTTAGTAAATTCACTTGTTGTTATTATCGCTTCAATTTCAATGGCAAAACGTTGCGAAGTATAAACACTCGTGGGATAACTTGTAAATTTAGCATAAATACTATTGGATTGTTTCATACTGTTGTTAAACGGTATTTCTTGAAATACATGTTCGTTATTGTCTTCATCAAATGTTTCTGTGGGTTCTATTGTTTTTTCAATAGGCAAGGGTTTATTCATCGCTTCTTCAACCAAGGCATCATCCACACTTAACTCTTCGGTTGTTTCTTGTATGGTCTCTTGAAAGATGGGTTGTTCTTGATTGGTGATTGTTTCTTGTGCAAAAACACTGCCCAGAATGAGTAAAAATATCAGTAAAAATTTCATGTATCGCCTACTTAGGTAGAATGTAAAGACAGCAAAAGCTGTCTTTATTTAAAAAATCCTTGAAGCATTTTAACACCATCATCACAACCCAGCAATGTTTCAATTGCACGTTCAGGATGAGGCATTAGTCCAAAAACATTTTTGTCTTTATTGCAAATTCCAGCAATGTGTTCTACTGAACCATTAAGGCTTTTAGCATTGCCTTGTGCATCGCAATATTGTAATAAGATTTGTCCATTGTTTTCAAGCTCTTTTAATCCGGCATCATCAATATAATAATTTCCATCATGATGTGCTACAGGCACATTTAAAACATCGTCTTTGTTTAAAAGTTGTAAAAACGTATTGTCGGTATTGATTACTTTTAAATGGTGGTATTTTGAAATAAAATGCAAAGTATTATTTCTTTTCATAGCCCCTGGAAGTAATCCGGCTTCGAGTAAAATTTGGAATCCATTACAAATACCCAATACTTTTCCGCCTTGCGCTGCAAACGTTTGAACGGCATTCATAATATTTGCAAATCGAGCAATGGCACCACTTCGTAAATAATCCCCGTATGAAAACCCACCAGGAATTACTACTAAATCGGTATTGCTAGGAAGTTCGTAATCTTTGTGCCAAACAATTGTAACGGTCGCTCCAAGTTTTTCAAACGCATATTTTGTATCATATTCGCAATTTGTTCCTGGAAATTGTAATACTGTTACATTCATAGCTCTAGCCTACAATTTCGATATCGAAATCTTCAATAACGGTATTAGCAAGAAGTTTTTCACACATTTTTTTCACTTCAGCACGTGCATCTTCTTGATTATTGGATGTTAATTCAATAACAATTTGTTTACCAACTCGAACATCTTTAATTATCTCTTTAAAACCTAACGTATCTAAAGCATGGTGTGTTGCTTTCCCTTGATCGTCTAAAACACCTCGTTTTAATGCCACATTTACTATTGCTTTCATTTATTACCTTTCCTTTATATTTTGCGATTATATCAAAAACCACCTTTAGTGGTTTACCATTCAACTACTTTGTGAGTCTGTTAAGAATGGTTTTGTATCCGTTTAAGATGCTGTCTTTAATCGTTTGTGGAACATCCACATCCAATTTCTCTCCCGCTTTTAGCGTTTTTGATTTCTCTTTCCAGTCGTTTGCTTTACCAAAATCTCTTAGAATTTGTTTGTCCATAGAGATATAATTTCCCGCATTAAAATCTTCTTTTGAAATAAATCGTGAACTCTCTGGGGTTAATACTTCATCGCCTAAAACCCATTGTCCTTGTGAATCAACAAATATTTCAAGCTTGGTATCCACGACTACAATGCCATTATTTTCGGCAAATTGAGTAAAATCTTTAAACAGTTTTTCTAAACTGGAGATAATCTCGGGGAACAACTCTTTGACTTTTGCAGAATTTAAAGGCTCATCTTTAATCCCTTTGGTTGTTGGTGTAAAAATAGGAGTTTCAAACTTATGCCATTGGGGTAAATGAGCAGGTAAATTTAAACCATACGGGTCGCTTCCATTTTGACAAGCATCAAACAAAGAACCGGTTAAATAGTTTCTAAAAATTAATTCAAATTGAACCACATCGCCATCAATATTCGCTTCTAAAGGTTTGCACAATTCCATCAACTGACATCGTGGTGCGATGTTTAAAGAGGAATCAATACTTTCCGACAAAATAGCGGTTCTAATTCCAGCTTCTTTTGCAAACTTTGCACCATTGTTAGAAATAGCGGTTTGCAAAATACCTTTTCCTTCAATTTCTAAATTTAAAGGAATGTCAAATACCGAACAACGATCACTTCGCACAAGCAACACTTTAGCTTCATCACCTGGACACGTATAAAGATCGGCATTTTTACCAATATAAAAAAGATTGTACCCTAACGTTTCTAACTCTAAAATACCTTTTTGTGATGTAGTTTTCTTGGATTGAGGCCAAAGATCAAGTGCTACAATATCACTAATTTTCATTTAACTTCCTTCATTATTTATTTAAAATTATTAAACTTTTCACAATATCAACACCGCTTTTTAACTGATTGTCTTTTAGAATCTCTTCGGGTGTAAAAATATCTGATTTTTTCTCTTCATTGGGTTTTACTTCAACTTTTGCTTTAGCAGGTTCTGTTTGCACTTTTTCTAATTCACCCTCTAAATGCTTTTTCAAATCCGCTTCTTTAATTTTAAAATCCATATCCGGTTCCATTACAGATTCACCCGCATACGCAATAATATCTGGCTCAATTCCTGTGGCTTGAATGGTTCTTCCGCTGGGTAAATAATATTTTGCAATGGTTAATTTAATCCCTTCGGTTTTATCTTGATTGATAGGAAGTACCACTTGAACTGAACCTTTACCAAATGTTTTTTCACCCACGACAATGGCTCGTTTGTGATCTTGCAATGACCCAGCTACAATTTCACTGGCACTGGCACTTCCACCATTCACAAGAACCACTAACGGTGCTTTTGTTAAAGTGGTGATGGATTTAGCCATAAATTTCTCTTCACTGGCAACATCTCGGCCTTTTTGAGAAACAATCACCCCATCACTGACAAAAAAATCCGTTACGTCAATGGCTTGTGTAAGAAGACCCCCTGGATTATTTCGTAAATCCAAAATCATCCCTTTAAAGGTTTTGTGGCTTTGAATGGCTTTTTTCAAATCTTCATTGACTTTTTTATCAAAACTCGTAATTCGTAAATATAAAATATCATCACCAATTTTTTTAGAATAGACCGATTGAATTTTAATAATATCTCGTACAATTGAAATCACAAGCGGTTTATTTTCACCTTTTCTCACCAATGTTAACGTAATCGTTGTTTTTGGTTTTCCTCGCATTAAGCCAACGGCTTCATCCAACGTTGTATTTAAGGTCGATTTATCATCGATTTTTAAAATAATATCGCCTGATTTAACCCCTGCTTTATCTGCGGGTGTTCCTTCAATAGGAGAAATAACCGTTAAAGCGGCATCTCGAATACCTACAGTTATTCCCAAACCACCGAACTCTCCATCGGTTTGAATTTGCATCTCTTTAAAATATTTTTTATCCATATACGTTGAGTGTGCATCGAGTTCTTGCATCAAACCTTTTAGCGTTTTATCAACTATTTCTTCCAGTTTTAAATCATCCACATAATATTTTTCAACGGTCCCAATAACTTTTGTCAATTTGGACAACGAATCAAATCGTGTTTGGGCATCTTCATCGGGATTACCTTGTGCAACATTAGACTTTGTTTCAAACTCATTTCCACTCGCACTTAAAGCATTTGTATTGAGGATAAATAGCAATGCAAATGACACTAAAAAACTTCTCATTTTATAAACCTTTATTTCTTAAATAAGGCAGTATTATATGCAAATTTTCATAAAAGTAAGATTTTATAAAAAATTTAGTACTATTATGTTTAATTTAATATGAGGTTTGTATATGAGTTTAAAAGATAATGTTGATTTTGTAAAAAAAGAGTTAGACACTGAAGAGAAGTTTTTAGAAAGTTTTGTGAAAGTTGAACGATTTTATAAAAAAAATAAAAAATATTTAATGGCTCTTGTTTCCTTGCTTGTTATACTTCTTGCGGGATACAGTTTTAAAAACTATATTAATGCCAAAAATAAAACCGAGTCAAATATTGCATTTACCCAATTTTTAAATGACAACAACGATGTTGCGGCATTGGCAACTTTAAAAGATACCAATATTAGACTTTATAACGTTGCTTTGTACTTAAAATCAAAAAATGGAACCATTACTGAACCTATCAATGACAAATATTTAGGAACTTTAGTTGAGTATAAAAAAGCGATTGAAGAGAATAATATTGACCAATTAAATACCTTATCGATGCAAAAAGATTTTTTATTAAAAGA
>JBAYZM010000017.1:0-19183 GCA_041672515.1 Arcobacteraceae bacterium | reverse complement strand
TACCCAAAATGCCTATTATGTTTTTGGAAGTACACTTATGAGTGTTGGGGGTGATGATATTATTCCTTTTGCCAGTGAAAATGATGCAAAAGCCTTTATGCAACAGTATAAAGGAAAACAACTTTACAGAGTCGATAGAATGAGTGAAAAATTTATCGATTTTCTTGAAATTCGATAAGGAGTTAGCATGAGAATGGCAGTGGTAAAAAAAGTTCTTCTTGCTTTATTTGTTTTTTCAATTTTTGTAGGATGTCAAGACAAATCAGTCGAAGAGGGAATGAAAAAAGTGCATTGGGACAGAGATATTTGTGAACGCTGTAAAATGATTATCAGTGAACGAAAGTTTGCTGTGCAAATTTTAAATCCTAAAACCAATCAAAGTTATATGTTTGATGATTTAGGCTGCGCAGTGTTGTGGTTTAAAGAAGAAAATCTGGAATGGTTTAATGAAGCAAAAATATGGATAAATGATGCCTCTTCTGGGCAATGGCTCAATGCCAAAGAAGCCATTTATGTCTCAAATACACTCACTCCCATGGGCTATGGATTAAGTGCCTATTCTAAAAAAACCATTGTTGAAAACTCCAACAGTTTAAATTTTGAACAAGCCGTTGAGAAAATTATACAAATCGATGAAGCACAAAAAAAGAGAAGAAAAGGGGAATAATCCAATCAAAGAGTGTAATGAGTTTAGGCTTATTACAATCTTGATTTAGATTAAGGAATCCCTATTGGGCTTACGTTAAAATTGTACACTACTTAAAAACTGGAGTTGAATATGGACGTTGCAGCAATTACAAATATTGTCATTTTCTTAGTCTTTATTGCTGCATTAATGGTCTTTTCCCTCTCTCCTGCTATTTGGATTTCAGAAAAACTCTCTTCTAAATTTCTTTTTATGGAACACCATTCCAGTAAAATCACTCTTTTATTGACCTTTACCTTCTCTGTTATAGCCACTTTCTTTATTTTCATTTTTTAATTATTCCCTTAAATTTAAAATTAATTTTAAAAAATCATTTTTTCTTAAAAAAGTTGACATTCATCAATTCATAAATTTTTGTATTCCTCTACAATTACTTAAGATGAAAAGTTGATAAGGAGTCAAAAAATGTTAAGTGAAGTCATAAGAACTAGGCCAGAAATTGCGTTGGATGATTTTTTACCAATATTTTTGTCATCATCATTTGTACTTGTGTTTGGAGTTTTATTTGTAGGCATTTATACATTGGTAAAAATGGGTTTAATTAAAGGTTATTTAATGCCTTTAGCCTACTTATTTTGGGGACTTCAAGCATATTGTATGTATTTTATGGCTGTGACTATTCAAGTAGGAACATTTGTGGAAAAAGTACTAATTATTGCAATGATTGCATATTTAACACTGCCGCACTTGTACTTTTATTTGAATCAAAAAGCAGATGAAAAATACGAAAATTAAATTAAGGAGGTAGCAAAGTGTCTAAAAAAGTCTCTGTCTGGACAGACAATCGTTTTTGGCAACGCTCAGCTGCATGGGTTACAGGGTTTGCTGCAATGTTATTGATTTGGCTTACATTTGATAGCATGGGCCAAATTGCTATGGGAACGCAGAGTGATCTTACAAATGGTGTAACGAAAAGAGTACCTTCTCCGACAGTTATTAACCATAAAATCACTTATGAAATGAGTGATAAAAGAGGTCATGAGGTGCCAGTTATTGGTGAAAAAGAAATGTTTTTTGGACGAGATGATTATTCTGAAGAGGAAGCTAAAGCGCTTCTTAATTTAGGAAAATTGGGTGTTCAAGCAAAAAATTGCATGAATTGTCATACGATTCTTGGAAATGGTGCTTATTATGCTCCTGACTTGACAAAAGCATGGATTGATCCAATGTGGGAAGGTTATAAAGCAAGATTAGGAAAAGACAGCAGAGAAGAAGCCATGGCTGAATTTTTACAATTTCCATCAGAAAATCCGTCTCATGAAAGAATGATGCCAAATCTTGGAATTACTGCCCAAGAAGCAAAAGGGATAGTCACTTTCTTAAAGCATCTGTCTTCAATTGATACCAATGGTTTCCCACGAAACTTTGGAAAAATGCAAGGAGCTATTCATGGCAAATAATTTAACGTATGAATCTAAAAAACTTGGAGTAATGTATTTTACCGTTGCTGCGACGCTTTTAGGTGCTCAATTGCTTTTTGGATTGATTGCGGGTATCCAATTTATTTATCCAGGATTTTTATTTGAAATATTGGATTTTAATGTAGCAAGAATGGTGCACATTAATGCTTTGGTTGTTTGGTTATTATATGCCATGATTGGTTCAGTTTATTATTTACTGCCCGATGAAACAGGCATTGAAACAGTAGGAATTGGTCTTGGTAAGCTTGGTTTTTATGTCTTAACCTTAGCCGTGACCGTTGTTGTTTTAGTCTATATTTTAGTACAAGTAGGACCTGCTAATCATGCGACAATATGGTTAATTCATGAAGGAAGAGAATACATTGAAGCTCCAAGATGGGCAGATATTGGTATTGTCGTTGTTGTTTTAATCTTTTTAGCCAATGTTTATTTAACGGCAATCAAAGGTGAAAGAACAGGTATTATGACGGTACTTATGGCAGACTTACTTGCCCTTGCTGGTTTATACCTTGCGGGGATGTTCTATACTGAAAATATTTCAATCGACCAATATTGGTGGTGGTGGGTTATCCACTTGTGGGTTGAAGCAACTTGGGAAGTATTCGTTGCTTGTATTATTGGTTGGGCATTGATTAAAACCATTGGTGCCAATCGACAAATCGTTGAAATGTGGTTATGGATTGAAGTATCTATGTTATTTGGTTCAGGTATTTTAGGTATCGGACACCATTATTTCTGGATTGGAACACCTGAGTACTGGTGGGAAATTGGTGCATTATTTAGTGCATTAGAACCTGTACCTTTGGTTGCCATGTTTGTCCACGTTATGTATGACTGGGGAAAAGAAGCTGGAATTAAAAAAGGTTCTGGTGAAAAACCAATGATGAACAATACACCTGCATTTATGTGGTTTGTTGGAAGTGCGTTTGGTAACTTTTTAGGTGCTGGGGTTTGGGGATTTTTCCACACACTGCCACAAATGAATATTTACACACACGGAACACAATTTACAGCAGCGCATGGTCACTTAGCTTTCTTTGGGGCTTTTGCTATGGCAATGATTGCAATGTTCTATATGGCAGTGCAAGGAACCAGTGGTAAAAAAGAGTTAAAAATGACGTTTGCCTCTAAAATGGGATTCGCCCTTCTTTGTGCCGGTGTTCTTGGAATGACTGTTTCATTAACCATTGCAGGATACGGTCAAGTTATGGTTGAACGAGCTCAAATGGGTGCAACATGGGAAGCTTACTTTATCTCTCAAAACAGCCATTGGTTTTTACAAGCTATGGGATGGAGACTGGTCATGGGAATTGTAACATTAACAGGATTCCTATATTTAGTTTACGATTTATTAACAATCAAAAACGCCAAAATAAACGCCCAATAAGGAGATAACATGATAGAAGCATTTACCGATGTCGTTCCAAGTTTTTTTGGAACACTCAATCAAGGTCCAATGACGTTGACAATCTTTCTTCATACTGTAATTATACTTCCAATGTTTTGGATTTATGCACAAGAAAAAAGAAGATTAGAAGAAGAAAAATAAAAACAGTGCAGTAGAAGAGATGGGGGTTTCTTCTGCTGCTTGTCAAAAAAGAAGTCGAAATGGTATCTTTTTTTCAATAAAAAAGAGATGAGTTTACGCGTATTAATTTTATATAAGGAGAAGAGTATGAAATTATCAAAAGTTTTAAGTATAGCAGCAATTGCTTGTTTGGGGTTAGTCAGTTCAGCCGCCGCTGAAATCAAATTGTCAAAAGCACAAATGGATGAAGCCACAGAAGTCTATTTCGACAGATGTGCAGGTTGTCACGGGATGCTTAGAAAAGGGGCATTAGGTCCTTCTTTAGAGCCTGAAAAAATGAAAGGGATGGGTACGGATACGTTAAAATATATTATCCATGAAGGAACTCCTGGCGGAATGCCTGAGTGGGGGAAATCGGGAGAATTAAATGCTGCACAAACAGACTTAATGGCAAAATATCTTCAAGTAGAAGCACCACAACCACCTGAAAAATCTCTTGCAGACATGAAAAAATCACATAAAGTATTAATTCCAGTAAAAGACAGACCAAAAGCGCCTGAAGCGAAAAACTGGAAAGATTATTTCTCAGTTATCTTAAGAGATGTTGGACAAATTGCTATTATTGATGGGGTGACAAAAGAGATTGTAACGGTTGTTCCTTCTGGATTTGCAACACACATTACAAGAACCAGTGCATCAGGACGATATATGTATGTTATTGGTAGAGATGGAAAAGCTTCGGTAATTGACCTTTGGATGAAAGACCCTAAAAATGTGGCTGAAATCCGAGTATGTAACGATGCCAGAGCAATTGATACTTCTAAACATAAAGATTACCTAGACAAATATGCGGTTGTTGGATGCTACTGGCCACCATCAATTGTAACTTTAGATGCTGATACATTAGAGCCTTTAAAAATTGTTTCAACAGCAAGCTACACGTATGATACGAATGAGTATTTAAGAGAAGCTCGAGTTGCTGCAATTATTGCCTCACATGATAAACCTGAATGGGTAATTAATATTAAAGAGACAGGACAAGTATGGTTATACGACTACTCTAATATTAAAAATCCAAAAATCACAATGGTTGAAGCAGAAAGATTCTTACACGACGGTGGTTGGGATTTATCTAAACGATATTTCATGACAGCTGCAAATGCAAGAGACGTGATTTCTGTTATTGATACCAAAGAAGGAAAATTGGTTGCTAATATTCCTTCACAAGGGAATAAACCGCATCCAGGTCGAGGTGTAAACGTAGACCATCCTAAATATGGTCCAATTTGGGGATCAGGACACATCGGTTCAAACGATATTATTTTCATTGGAACAGACCCAGTTAAACACCCTGAAAATGCATGGAAAATTGTTAAGAAAACAAAACTTCCAGGTGAAGGTGGTGGAAACTTATTTGTAAAAGGTCACCCAAATTCACAATATATCTTTGCGGATAGACCTGTTCATCCAGACAGAAAATTACAAACACAAATTTATGTCATTGACAGAGATACATTAGAAGTGGTTAAAACTCTTCCAATCGATGAAAAATACTTAAAACCTGCTAAAACAGCTGATGGCAAAGAGGTACAAGCAAGAGGTCCTGTACACTTTGAATTTAACGCAGCTGGTACTGAAGTATGGACAAGTATCTGGGGAAATAAACTTGAAGCTTCTCCAATTTTAGTTTACGATGCAAAAACATTGAAACTGATTAAAGTTATTGAAGACAAACGACTTATTACTCCAACCGGTAAATTCAACGTTACTAATACGATGAACGACACGTACTAAGAATTTTTATATCAAGCCTTCGGGCTTGATATTTCTATCCAAAGGATTTCCCATGAAAACATCACTTTTTTTTACAACCCTTGTAACTCTTTTTTTATGTAATGCCCATGCCGTAGATGCAGCTTCGGGGCATATGGTCGAAGCATTACCTAAAAAAGAAGTTGGTAAAGAACTTTATATGCAATATTGTGCTTCATGTCATCACCCAAAACGCGTAGGAATTGATGGTCCCCCTTTGCTTTCAACGCATTTAACCAAATACGATGAAAATGCTTTGGCTTTAAAAATCAAAGACGGATTTCCACAAACACTCATGCCCAAATACGATTTCTTAAATCCTTATGAGTTACTTCAAATTGCACGATTTATCAAATCAGAAACAAAAGAGGAGTTTACATGGACAAAAGAGGATATTCGTAACTCCATGGTTTCGTTCAATGACAAATACAATCCGTTGAAAATAAAAGACAAAGAACAAATTTTACCTGTTGTTGAACGTGATGGCAATAAAGTGTGGATTATGGAAGACACTCGAGTATTGGACAAATTTCACTTAGACAATGTGCATGGCGGAATCAAATACACCATGGACGCCAAAAATATCTATGTTCCCACGCGAGATGGGTATGTGCAACACTATTCTTTAGCATCAGGGCAACGATTTAATAAAACAAGAGCGTGTATTAATTTACGCAATATTTCACTCAGTCGTGATGGAAAAAATATCTTTGCTACGTGTTTATTGCCCGAACAAATGGTGGTCTTAGATTCTCAAAGCATGATGCCAAAAGAGATTCTAAAACTTGATGGCAAAATCTCTGCCTTATATGAGTTTTATTCCAAAGATGAAGCGGTATTTACTTTTAGAAACAAACCTCTTTTAGGAAGATTAAATACAAAAACATTTGAAATCAGTTACACTACCATTAAAGAACCCATCGAAGATTTTTTTATTGACCCTTTTGAAGACTTTTTAATTGGAACAGCCAGAAAAGGCGATGTTTTAAGTGTGTATGATTTAAAAACCAACAATATTGTATTTGAACATGCCATGAAAGGGATGCCACATCTTTTTTCAGCCACCTATTGGTACAACAAGGGCAATTTCTATTTTGCCACGCCTCATATTAAAAAGCCTTACATTACCGTTTGGAAAATGTACGATTGGGAATTTACCCAAGAAGTGGACATTGGAGGCGATGGTTTTTTTGTGAAAACTCATCCCAACACCCCTTACCTTTGGACAGATAATGGAAGCGATAAACTCGTTTTGGTCAATAAAGATGGCTTTAAAACAAAAACCATTACGCCACGAGAAGGAAAACAATATATTCACACTGAATACAGTGGCGATGGGAAATATGCCTATTTAAGTATTTATGAAAAAGAGGGTGAAGTCATTGTCGTGGATACATTAAATTTTAAAGAGTTAGCGGCGTATGAAGCCAATATTCCTGTGGGAAAATACAACTTTATCAATAAAAACAGAGAGTTTTACCCAAGACTTTTTGGTATAGATATTTTTAAAGAAAAATGCCATTCAAAACTGCCTTGCGATACCAGCTCTTTTAATGCGTACGAGCAAAAAAGCTTAAACGATTACGTTCAAACACTCAAAAAATAAGGATACTCTATGAAATTTATCATCACACTTTTAATTGCCCTTTGTTTACACACCAATCTTCACGCACAAACGTATGCTATTGTTAATGGTGAAGAGATTAACATTCAAGAAATCAATGATTTTATGAAGAATTTGGAAAAAGAAGGTTCTTTTACTCAACTTCCAACCGATCAAAAAAATCTGATTTTACATCAAGTCATTGAAAAAAAACTCTTAATTCAAGAGGCTAAAAAAGCCAAACTTGATGAAGAAAAAGATTTTAAAGAGACCCTTTTAGGCATTAAAAACAATCTTTTAGTTGAGTTTTGGATGAAAAAAAGTTTTGATGAAATCGCCATCAGCGACAAAGAGATTGAAACGTATTACCACAATAACTTGGGTGAATTTAAACAAAGTTTACAAGTCAAAGCCAGACACATTGTCGTTGAAAATGAATCCGATGCACAAGCCATCCTTAAAGAGTTAAACAGCAGCAAAGTCGATATCCAAAAACGATTTATTGCCCTTGCCAATGAAAAATCCATAGAACCTCAAGCCAATACCAGAGGGGGTGATTTGGGTTGGTTTAAACAAGGTGATATGCTTGAAGAGTTTTGGCAAGAGACCATTGGACTTGAAGAAAATGGCTACTCTAAAAAACCATTAAAAACGATGTTTGGCTATCATGTGGTTTTTTTAGAGGGGAAACAACCGGCTTTTACGATTAAATTGGAACAAGTACACAGCAATATTAAAACCAAATTGAAAATGGCAAGATTCCAAAACATTGTCGATGAGAAAATTAAAAGCATCAAAAAAAATGCACAAATCACGGTTATAAAATAACAATTAGTGACATGAATCAAGATTTTAACTTTTTTATTTAGTTAGAATTTATTATATAAAAGGAAGATTTCATGAAAACTAAAACAGTGTTGGGGATTTTATTTTTGTTTTTTAATGCCTCTGCATCAACTCTTGAGGGTGAAAAAATTTTTAAAGAGTATTGTTGGGGATGTCATCATGAAACTTCCATGGCATTTGGACCTTCGTTTCAACAAATTGCCAATACCAGAAACCAAGGTCAAATTATTGCACACATTGTTGAGCCTAAAAACAGCTACCAAGAGTTGGGGTATACAAGAAGTGTGATGCCTGAGTTTAAAAATCTCACACAAGAAGAGCTTCAAAATGTAAGCGAATTTATTCAAAGTTTCAAGGATTAGTATGTTCAGGCTTTCAAATTTAATCAAATCTACTCTAAACGAGCAGACAAGTCGAACACTCAATGGTTCTATTATTATTTGGAATTTTACCAATCGCTGTAATTTGCTGTGTCATCACTGCTACAGCAAAGCCGATGCCAATGAAAAAGAGACGTTAACCTTTGAGCAAATTCAACACACCATTCCCAAACTTAAAAAAGCAGGAGTGAATTTTATCATCTTTAGTGGGGGCGAGCCCCTTTTACGTAAAGATATTTTTGACATTGCGTCATGCATGAAAAACAATGGCATTATGACCTATTTATCCACCAACGGCATGTATATTAGCCCTAAAAATGTCCAACACATTATTGATACGTTTAATTATATTGGCATTTCTATTGATGGCATTGAACACATCCATGACCATTTTCGAGGACAAAAAGGCGCCTATGAAAAAAGCATTGAAGCCATCAAACTTATCCAAAAAAATGGGGGCAATGCAGGGATTCGATTTACCCTAACAAAAGAGACTCAAAGCAGTTTTTATGCCATGTTTGATTTAGTAGAAAAACTCAATGTCAACAAGTTTTATATTTCTCATTTGGTCTATTCAGGGCGAGGTGAGGAGAATTTGGGAATTGATATTTCCAAAGAAGAACGACGAGAATATGTGCAATTTATTATCAATAAAGCGTTTGAGTATTATGACCAAGGAAAAGAGATTGATTTGGTCACGGGCAATATGGAGATGGACGCCATTTTACTGCTTAAAGAGTTTGAAAAGCGATACCCTTCCAATGCCCAAATCCTCAAAGAAAAACTCTTAGATTGGGGTGGTAACAGTGCAGGAAATCGCTTAGGCAATATGGATTGGTTGGGCAATGTCAAACCTGATCCCTTTTTTCCTTTTACGGTGGGAAATTATTTGCAAGAAGATTTTGATACAATTTGGCTCAATAAAGAGAATGCTCTTTTGGAAAACTTGCGTGCAAAACCAAGAGATATTAAAGGAAAATGTGCGATTTGCCAATATCTTGATATTTGCAATGGAGGTTCAAGAAGCCGAGCCTACGCAATTACTGGGGATTTATGGGAAGAAGACCCTTCTTGCTATTTAACCTACGAAGAGATTAGGAGATAAGATGTTAAAAATATTTTTAATAGGAATTCTGGCATTGGGTTCACTTTTTGCCAAAGAAAAGATGTTTGTTGTTGAAAGAGAAACCTCTTCGTTGGCAGTCATTGTTGATAATGTCCAACAAAGTCGAATAGAAAATATGCGTAATATGAATCACGGAGTAGTGAAGTTTTATGAAAACGATGGGTATGTCATTTCACGAGATGGGTATGTCATTAAGTTTGACCCCAAAAGTGAACACATTTTAGCCGAATATAAAACCAGTAAAAGTGCCATTGGTTTTGAAATCAATAAACACTATGTGGCAGTGGCAAATTATGACGATAAAAGTGTGGATATTTTGGATCGAGAGTTAAATCCCATTAAAAAAATCATGACCAACTCTCGAAATGTTGGGATTAAAATCTATAAAAACTATCTGGTTTTTTCTCAAATGGACAACGATACCATTTCGGTGTATAAAGATTTGTCCAACAACAAAGACAAACCTCTTTTTGTATTGTATAAAAAGTTTAAAGATGTTGGTGAATTGCCGTTTGATGCGATGATTCAAAATGAAAAATATATCGCAGGTTTTTTTACCTCACAACATTTTGGGGTGCTGGATTTAGAAAAAATGAGCTACAAAAAAGTGGATGTTTTTTTAGATGAAAAAAAACAAAGAGTCTTAAAAGTACCTCACTTTGGTTTTTGGAGTTTAAGCACCAAAGAGGTGTTTGTTCCTGCTGTGGGCGATGCCAAAGTCTTAGTTTACGACAAGGATTTTAAATTTATTAAAAATATTCCTACAAAAGGGTTACCTGTATTTACAAGTTTAAGTCCTAAAAAAGATTTTTTGGCTGTAACTTTTTCAGGCAATGATTTTCCGACCATTCAAATTATTGATACGCACTCTTTAGAAATTATTAAAGAGTTTACCTTTGATGGAAAAGTCTTACACGTACGATGGTCAAATGCCAAAAATGAGTTGTATGTTTCAGTCAATGACACCAATAAAATTGCAGTCATTGATACCTTAAATTGGAATATACAACAAGAAATACACAATATCAACAAACCTTCAGGGTTATTTATTTATGAGGAGAACTAAAATGAGCAAAGTCTATTTAACGGGAGCTGGTCCTGGAGATATTGAATTAATGACCTTAAAAGCAGCACGTGTGATTAAAGAAGCCGATATTATTATTTATGATAGATTGGCCAACCCAGAAATTTTGGATATGGCAAAAAAAGATGTTACGCTTATTTATGTGGGAAAAGAAGATGGAAGACACAGTGTTCCTCAAGATGAAATCAATGAAATTATTTATCAATCGGCATTAAAATATGAAACTGTCGTACGACTCAAAGGGGGCGACCCTTTTGTTTTTGGACGAGGCGGTGAAGAAGCGATTTATTTGTATGATCGAGATGTCAAATTTGAAATTATTCCCGGTATTACATCAAGTATCAGTGTGCCTGCGTATGCCGGAATCCCCGTAACGCACCGAGGAATAACCACCTCATTTAGAGTCGTTACAGGACATGAAACGCCCAACAAAAAAATCTCACAAGTGGAGTGGCAAACCTTTTTAAACGATGAAACCATTGTTTTTTTAATGGGATTTCATAACATCAAACTTATCACAAGAAAACTCATGAGTTTAGGAAAACGAGCCGATTACCCCTGTGCGGTGATTTCCAAAGGAACCACCCCTGAACAAGAGGTGGTTACAGGAACACTTGAAACCATTGTAGAGCTTTCAAAAGATATGCCAACCCCTGCCATTATTGTGGTAGGTGAAGTGGTGAAGTTGCGTGATAAAATCAAGTGGTTTAAAGAGTAGTTGGTTTTTAGTGATTAGTTTTTGGTTGATGGTTTGTGTAGCCATCAACTGTTAAGTATCCAAACAACTCGTTTTAACTCTTTGATTCGCTCAAAATGTTTATGATTATTGGTTGCTAATATCTCTTGATTTGCAATCGTAATAGACGCAATCATTAAATCCATATCGGCAATAATATTGCCCTCTTTTTTTAATTTGGCTTTTAATTGTGCAAAAATTTTACTGCTTTTTTCATCAAACTCTAAAACGGTAAATTGTGCTAAGAAAGCGTTAATTTTTGTAAGGTTTTCTTCAATTTTTGTTGAATTATAGGCTCCATATAAAAGCTCGGTGCAATTAATTCTTGTAATATATAAATCACTTAATGCGTATTTGAGTACTTCATTGACCACATCTTTATTTCCTTTTAAAAAATAAATCAGAATATCACTGTCCAGTACCATTCTTACTCCAAATCCAAAGAGAAATCTTTTGAATTCTTATCATTTTGTATGATATTTAAAATCTCATCGGCTTCTTTACTTTTTAAAGTCCCTGCAAATTGCAATAAATGGTTATCGTTTTGTCGTTTTTGTTTGGAAAAGAATTGAATGGATTTTTCAATAATATCAGTTTTAGTCGTATGAAACTCTTGACTTAATTGTTCTAAAGTGATTAAAACATTTTCATCTAATCGAAGATTAACGGCTTTTTTCATCAAGTACTCCTTTATTGTCTTTACATATTATACATTATAAATTTAATTATGTAAAGACAATCTGCCATGAATTGAAAAACTATTACTTATCTTCTTTCACCCAAGAGCGTTTTAGGTTGTGGATATAGACAATCAGTATAAAAAAGACCGACGAAGTAATGCCCAAAGCAATGAGTAAATCGGTCTCTTCTGGAATGCTTTCGAGTAAAATAAGTTTTCGTATCATTACCACAAACGCAATTTCAAGAAAAGTCAGAGCATAGTCAAATCCACTTTTGATAAACAATGTTTTAACAATGGCAATAACAATCAATGTAAACAAACCATCGGTTAAAATCATTTTTATGGAAATAAAGTCCAAAGCCCCTTGGTTGAGCGTAAAAGAGATGATTTTGTGCGATAAACTCATTAAACAAATCGCCAAATACAGTATCATGATCAATATAAAAATGTATTTCAAAATATTAATGACCCGCAATAATATTGTATCGATTTTATATTCTAAAATCTTATCAATGTTATTGAGTTTAATAAAAACGCGTTCAATATACCCTTTTTCTTCTGTCTCTTTCATGCTGGCAACCTTTTACTTTAGTCAGTAAATTTTTGCGAATAGTAGCACACCTACAATAAAAAGACAAGACAACAACAAGCTCATTTTTTAAAATCACATAAAAAACTGTTTTAGCTCCTCTTTGTTGCAACTTTTTTTAGCCATATCGATTAAATTCTCATTTTTAAAGGTGCGTAAAATTCGAGAAAGCGTTTCGGGTGAAATGTTTAAAATTTCTGCGGTGATAATATTTTTGGTATTAAAAAACTCTTCGGTGTGGTCGTGAATATATTTTGCCACTCTCTCTTGTGAATCCAGTACAATGTGCATCGAAACCAAGTTTTCTAGGTTTTTGATTTTTTTAATCAACGACGTTTGAATTTTAAATGCCAAAGAGGGATTTTGGTAAATAATCTCTTTAAGTGAAGCAAAATCAATCATAATCACTTCTACATGAGTAAATGCTTGTGCGGTTGCGGGGTATGGCATTTGTTCAAAGTTTGCCACTTCGGCGATGAGTTCATTGGCGTGAAAATATTTTAAAATCACCTCTTTGTCGTGGGAAGTCACTTTATAGAGTTTGATGATTCCACTTTTGAGTAAATACAAATATTTAGAATCATCGCCTTCATAAAAGATGATACTCTCTTTGGGAAAACTGGCTTCCTTACTGAATGCCTCAATTTGTGACAAGGTATCGTCACACAAATCCTTAAATAAGAAGAAGTCTTTGAGTTTTGTATTCATAATAATCACCTTTGTTAAAAGAATATTCTACAATTTTGTAAGTTAATAATTCTTATTTACAATCAATAATTAATATTTTTGTTTAAGGAGTTATCAAATTCTATGATTTGTCCGTCTAAGGTTTTCAAAAACTCCACAATATACTCCAACTCCTCTTCACTAAAAACAATGCCCAACTGATATTTCCCCATAATTCGCACCGCATCTTTGAGCTCTTTGATACTTCCATTATGAAAGTAAGGTGAGGTTTGATGAATATTTCGCAAAATGGGCACTCGAAAAAGTTTGTTGTTGTCTTTGCCTTTAAACCCTCCAATATTTTCAAAAGGAAAGGTTCTGTCAATAAGTTTAAATTCCGGTATAAAACTCTTTTCGTTGCTCTTTAATTGCACATTTAACCACTCATTCCACCACGTTCGCAAAGGAAATTTTTGAACACTCAGCCCTCCAAAACTGCTTCCTGCATGACACCCTTTGCACCCTTTGGTTAAAAAAAGCTCAAACCCTTTTTTGGCTTTGTCGTTTAGGGCTTCATTATTGCCTTCTAAAAATTCATCAATACTGCCTCGGGTGAGTAATGTACGTTCATACGAAGCAAGGGCTTTTTGCACATTTTCAAAGCTTATGGCGTTGAGAGTGTTTCCAAATACTTTGTTAAAGGCTTCCACATACTTTGGATTTTCATTGAGTCGTTGTACAATTTCTTCTTTGCTCATATTCATTTCAAAATGTGCTTGAATAGGACCTGCGGCTTGTTCTTCGAGCGTTTTAGCTCTGGCGTTCCAAAAATATGTCGTGGCAAATGCAGAGTTTAAAACCGTGGGAGTATTTAAATGGCTGGGATTTTTTTGATTCGCATGCCCAATGGCAGTGGGCAAATTGTCGTCACCGCCCTCTTTGAGTTTATGGCAAGTGGCACAACTGATATCATTATTTTTAGACAATAACGTTTCATTGAAAAGTTTTTTACCCAAAGCGATTTCATCGTGCGATATTTCACCATTTTTAAATGTCAGCAGTTTTGAAGCCTCGCTGAAATGGGGAGGGATGGGATTGATATTTAATCCCAATGCTTTTTTACGTAAACTTTCGTCGTCGTATTTGTACTCATGATGATACTCAAAAAATTGGGGCAGTTGTGTGATTGCAAAAAAAATAAGCAACCCACCAATCACCATCGCCATAACTTCCAAAACTTTTTGCATAATAAGCCTTTATACTCTATATAATAACTCATTATAAAAGATTATCATCAAAAAAGAAATAATCTGTGTCAAGTTAAAGCTTCAATCCATGCTATAACTTGATTTAAACTTGTTGTATCTTTTTTTGAGATAAATACAAAGGGTTTATTTTTTCTGTTATTTGCGACATCTTGTCGCATAAGTTTCAAATCAACATCAACATAAGGGGCTAAGTCCGTTTTATTGACCACCAATAAATCACAAAACAAAAGCCCTGCTCCCTTTTTTCGTGGAATATCCGCCCCTTGTGCCACGTCGATAATATACATGTAATAATCAATCAACTCATACGAAAACGTGGCACTAAGATTATCGCCACCACTTTCCACAAAAATAATATCAGGATTAAACTTTTCTTCTAACTCTCTTATGGCTTTTTGGTTCATAGAAATATCATCACGAATTGCCGTATGAGGACAACCACCCGTTTCAACGCCTATGATTCTGTTCTCATCCAAATCCAAATGTTGTTTGAGATAGTTTGCATCTTCTGTGGTATAAATATCATTGGTAACAATTCCCAGTGAGTATTTATCTTTTAGAACATTGGTCAAACTTTCAATCAAAGAAGTTTTGCCACTTCCTACTGGTCCTGCTATTCCTATTTTTAGTGCCATTTTTTATTTTCCTTTATGTGGTGAACATTTTTGGTTCTAAATTTTTGTGTGAAAAAATAATTTCCTCAAATAGTGGGTTAAAATTGGTGATTTTATTATTTATATTTTCAAATCCTAAAGCTTCTAAAATTGCATCAAATTCAAACAACATCTGCTGAATCTCACTTGGTTTTATTCTTGATATTTTTAGACTCGTAGCTGCGATGTTGATAAGATTTTTTTTCGTCCACATCACGATAAAATCTTCCATAGCAATATCCAAATCATACGCTAAAGCACTTAAAACAATGACTTCATTGGCGGGGCAACTTCTGTTTTCAATAAGGCTAAAATACTCTTTTACACTCTTTTTTGTAGGCAAGTTTTTTATTTGGGCAAAATAATTTTGACCAATATCTTGTGAAGCTTTTGCATACTCAAAAGTCAAATACGCTCCAAACTCTTTATCAAGTTTTTTTAGCAAATTTAATTTTTTATTTTCTAAAGCTTCATATACTTTTTGGATAGAAACAAACTCCATTTTAGCGTATTGATCAATAATCAGATTTTTTAAATATATTTCCAAATCATCTATGTTTTTTACACTATTTTTTATAATATGCGGTTCAAGCCCAAAAGAGTGTATAAAAATACCCGATGGAAAAGTTCCATCAAGTATTTGTAAAAATCTGCTTAGGCTTTTTAGGTTTGTTTTTTTAGACATATTAGTGGCTATGATGGGCTTTCCCATTGGGTTTAAAATAGGCTTTTGTTTTTTCCACATTGATGTTTTCATTTCGCTCACACTCTTTGATGATGTCATGCAACGAAATATCATCTAATACCATGATTTTAAACTCTTCCATCATCAAAGGTTGGTGTCTGTTTCCTATTTCATACGCTGTTTTTGCAAAAGTTAAAACATCGCTAAACTCTAAAATAAAAACCTCATCCAAACTTCTCAAAACTCTAATCGCATAACCATCCTCAGCAACCAAAACATCATTTTCATGCAAGTGAGTAAACTTAACTTTTAGCACAAAATTCACCCCATCTTTCGTCACCGCGGTTAAATTTGGCTTTTGCATATCAAACCATGATAACTCAACCTCATCGGTGGATTCAATGTTTTTTTTGATTTCTATTATTTTTTTTATCACGCTATTTCCTAAAACATAAAATATTTTTTTGCCATTGGAACAACCGACACATAATCTGACTCGATAAGTTCTCCATTGACTGTGACATCATAGGTTTCTGGATTGACTTGAATATCTCCTATGAAATCATTGAGTTTCATATCTTTTTTACCTATATCTCTTGTGTTTTTTACTGCTAATACGCTTTTTTCTATTCCTAGTTTTTCTTTTAAAGTAGCACTGGCAACTTTAGAGGTAAATATGGCACTGGTCTTAGCACTTGCTTTTCCCAAACTTCCAAACATCGGTCTGTACATACTTGGTTCTGGTGTTGGAATTGAGGCATTGGAATCGCCCATAAGAGCAAGTGCTACAAATCCACCTTTGATGATAACTTCAGGTTTTACACCGAAAAAGGCTCGATTCCATAAAACTAAGTCTGCCATTTTCCCTATTTCTACACTGCCTACATATTCATCTATCCCACACGCAATGGCAGGGTTGATAGTGTATTTGGCGATGTATCTTTTGATACGATTATTATCACTTAACCCATCATCACCTTTAAGTATTCCTCTTTGTTGTTTCATGGAATCTGCCACTTGCCAAGTTCGTATGAGAACTTCCCCTACTCTTCCCATGGCTTGTGAATCGCTACTTGTGATACTAATAGCTCCAATATCGTGCAACACATCTTCAGCGGCTATGGTTACCTCGAATTCTTGATTCAGCAAAACTTACATCTTCAGGTATTTTTGGGCTTAAGTGGTGACACACCATCAACATATCAAGATGTTCTTCTATGGTGTTTTTTGTATATGGCAAAGTGGGATTGGTACTTGAGGGCAATACATTCGCAAGTCCTGCTACTTTCATAATATCAGGGGCATGACCACCACCTGCTCCTTCACTGTGGAAAGTATGGATGGTTCTGTTTTTAAAACTATCAACTGTATTATCCACAAAACCTGATTCGTTTAAAGTATCGGTGTGAATTGCCACTTGTACATCATACCTATCAGCCACACTTAAACAAGTATCAATAGCCTTAGGCGTACTTCCCCAATCTTCATGCAGTTTTAGCCCCATGGCACCTGCTTTTATTTGAACTTCTAAAGCTTCAACACATGAACTGTTTCCTTTTCCCATAAATCCAAAATTAAGAGGCAAGTTATCAACACTTTGTATCATCTTGCCTATATTCCACTCCCCTGGTGTACAAGTGGTAGCATTTGTTCCTGTATTTGGTCCCGTTCCTCCACCTATCATGGTTGTTACTCCACTGCTAAGAGCCTCATCAATTTGTCCAGGACTTATAAAATGAATATGAGAGTCAATCCCACCTGCAGTAATGATTTTCCCCTCAGCTGAAAGAATTTCAGTGTTTGCTCCTATTTCAAGCCCTTGGGTTATGCCATCACAAAGGTTGGGATTTCCCGATTTTCCTATGGCACTAATCTTTCCCTCTTTAATACCAATATCGGCTTTATAAATCCCCGTATAATCTATGATAATAGCATTAGTAATAATCAAATCCGCCACATCAACAGCCGTAGGACTTTGTGCCATCCCATCTCTTATGGTTTTTCCGCCACCAAATTTGGCTTCTTCCCCATAAATCGTGTAGTCTTTTTCAATTTTTGCTATTAAAGAAGTATCGGCAAGTCTAAATCTATCCCCCGTGGTTGGTCCATACATTGAAGCATATTTTTCTTTACTTATCTTCATTTTGTACTCCTAAGAAGTTTTCTAAATTTTTCATGGCATTTTGTTTTGTTGTCTCATCGTCTAAAAATCCCTCAACTAAACCATTAAACCCACTCATATATCTTTTGCCACCAAAAGCTATTAGATGTATCTCTTTAGAAGAACCCGGCTCAAATCGCACTGAAGTTCCAGCTGGAATATCCAGTCGTTTCCCGTAAGCTTGGCTTCTGTCAAAGAAGAGTTCTTTGTTCACTTCAAAAAAGTGATAGTGAGAACCTATTTGTACAGGTCTATCGCCTTTGTTTATGACTTCTATGGTGGTGATTTCTTTTTGAGCATTAAGTTCGATTTCTCCCTCATCAACAAAATATTCTCCAGGTATCATTGCATTTTTAGAATAAGCAATAGGATTATGCACGGTGACAAGTTTTGTACCATCATCAAAAGTGGCTTCCACTTGAACCATTTGCATCATAGAAGCCACCCCCTCCATCACCTCATCTTCTTTTAACACTTTAGTCGCATCCACCATCAGCTGGGCAACACTTTTCCCATCTCTTGCCCCTTCAATAATATATGAACTCAAGATTGCAGTGGCTTCAGGAAAGTTAAGTTTTAAACCTCTCTCTTTTCGTTCAAGTGCCAGTTTTGAAGCGGTATAAAGCATCAGTTTTTCTTGCTCACGATTTGTTAGAAACATTTTTTATCTCCTTTGTACAGATATGTTTATTGGGTTGATTTAGTTTGTTCATATTGCCAATCCTTTTGTTTTAACTGTTAAAAATATCTTCTAACTTTGTCTATAAATACTCATTTTGTAATTTTTTTTATCTCTTTTTCTATAGTAACTACACTTTTTTGTGGAGTTTCTAAATCTTCAGGCATAGTACCACCAAGCTCTTTTATGGTATCTCTTACTTTTTTACCCACTTCATAGTGGGTTTGATTTGCTTTTGATTTTGTTTGAATATTATCTCTTTTTAATTTTTCTTCTGTTTGTGTAGCACGAAAAAGATTTGCGGCTAGTTCTGTACTTCCCATGTGGTCTAATATTTTTTGAGATTTCTTTAGCTCTTTTTTTCTGTGTATTGCTTTGGCATCTAGCCCACCATATAAACCGCTATAACCATGATTTTGAAATATTGCAAAGTCAAGATTTGTTTCTACTCCTGCGTTATAGGCTGTATCTACTAAAAGTTTATTATGCTCTTTGAGTTCATTTCTAAGATAAACTCTTTTCTCATCCTCTTTTAATTTTTTGAAGTCAGTATCATCT
>JBAYZM010000016.1:0-19192 GCA_041672515.1 Arcobacteraceae bacterium | reverse complement strand
CTTATTCTTCAAAAGGATACACTCCCTTGCTGTCATGATTCTCGGTTCCTTTTATCGGAGGATTAAAAACACAAATGAGTCTCATGTCTTGCGTTCCTCCGTATAAATTATGGTCATCGTGATGATTTAATGCATACATCATACCATCATAAATTTCATGAACCACTCCCGTGTTTAGCTCTTCAATTTTACCATTGCCACCCACACAATAGACTGCTTCAAGATGATTTTGGTAGTGAATATGCGTTTTGGTATGTGCTTTAATAATGGTTTCATGGAAAGAAAATCCCATGCCATCATCTTTTAATAACATTCTTCGACTAATCCATTGACCCTCTTTGGCGAAGACCTCTTTTTGTGTTCCTATAATATCTTTGTTTATATCTCGTACAATCATTAAAATGCTCCGCTTAAATTACTTTTTCTGTCAACAATTAATTTCTCAACCGCATTCTCAAATCGTTTCAACCCTTCAAGTAACAGCTCTTCATCAATAAGTAAAGGAGGTAAAAACTTCACCACTTGGTTTTCACTTCCGCACGTTTCAATGATTAATCCCTCTTGAAAGGCTAAAGCAGAAATATCACCTGCCATGGATTTATCATTTTTAATCTCAAATCCATAGACCAAACCACGTCCTCGTACAACCATTTCATAGTCATCTTTGTATTTTTGCGCCAGTTTTTCTAAACAGTTTTTGAGTATTTTTTCTTTATATTTCACCGCTTTTGAAATATTATCATTTTGCCAATAGTGATCCAGTGAAACTTTTGATGCCACAAAAGCTAAATTGTTTCCTCGAAATGTTCCGGTGTGTTCACCGGGTTTCCATTGGTCTAATTGTGGCTTAAAGAGTAACAACGCCATAGGAAGTCCACCTCCAATGGATTTAGACAAAGTAACCATATCAGGGTTAATTCCTGCAAACTCAAAAGAGAAAAACTCTCCCGTTCGTCCATTTCCCACTTGAATGTCATCAACAATGAGTAAAATATCAAACTCTCGACAAATGGCTTCTAACTCTTGTAACCACTCTTTGGAAGCGACATTAATGCCCCCTTCACCTTGAATGGTCTCTAAAATAACGGCTGCAGGTAAATCCATACCACTGCTACCATCTTCTAAAAATTTACGAAAATACACCAAGGTATTCATATCGCCAAAATAGCCATCAAAAGGCATAAATGTGGCATTGGTTCGGCTGATATAACTCTCATCTCGGTACTCATTGTTTCCCGTCACCGCCAGTGATCCTTGCGAAAGTCCGTGGTATCCATTGGTAAAGGCTACCACATTACTTCGTCCTTTGACAAGTCTTGCCAATTTAAGAGCTGTTTCCACAGCATTAGTTCCTGTAGGTCCTGTAAATTGGAGTTTATATTCCAAATTTCTGGGTTTTAAAATCAAACTTTCAAAGGTTTGTAAAAACTCTTTTTTGGCGGTCGTTGCCATATCAAGTCCATGAACAATTCCATCATTTTGTAAATACTCAATGAGTGCTTTACTGATGTGTTCATTGTTGTGTCCATAATTTAATGTTCCTGCCCCTGCAAAAAAGTCGATGTATTCTACGCCTTGTTCGTCGGTTAAAATAGCCCCTTTGGCTTTGGTAAAAATCGTGGGGAAACTTCGTATATATCCTCGTACTTCGGATTCTAAACTTTCAAATATTCTCATGGTGTTGCCTTTATGTATTAATTTTAAAAGGTCCAATGGTGTATTGAACCTCTTCTTCGTGTGCCTCATTAAAATCATTGATTTCAAATAAAATTTTGTGACTCAAGGGTGTTGATAAACTGTGTGCAATTTTTTGGAACACTCGTATGGATGAGTGGTTACTGGGAGATACCGTTGAAACAATGTATTGGGCGTTGAGTTTTTCAACAATGTACATAATCATACGCATGGCTAAGTTTTGCCCTCTTTGTGCTTTGCCAACTGCAACTTGCCAGATAAAAAGTTGTCTGTTTTCATTTGGAATAATATACCCAGAAACAAATCCTACGATTTCATCTTCACACACCGCCACGCAACAACTCTCTTGAAAGTGGGTACATTGCAATAAATAGAGATATTGCGAATTTAAATCCAATGTTCCACCTACTTTTATTAAATTCACTATTGTTTTAGCATCTTGTTTTTGTGGTTTTCTCAATCGTATCTTGCCGTTCATTAGTATCCTTAATCAACATAGTTCATGTAATATTATTACACTATATATGTAATTTATTTACGTTCTATGTGTATACTTATAACATATGTAACTTATTTATAGCTTAAGTTGATTGAATTTTAAGTTTTAGAAATGGCTCCAAATAGCCATAGAACAGTGCTTTTGGCTAAATTTTAGAATTTATGATTGTTTTTTTATTTTTTAGGAGTTTTTTGAGGAAAGGAAAGAGAAGAGAGGATTAAAAAGAGTCAAAATCTTGAATCTCATTACTTGAAACTGATTGGAAACGGCTTTCAACTATCTCTAAAAATTCATTTCTGTTTTTTTCATCCATATTGTTTTCAACCATCTCTAAAATATACTTAATACCATTGGCATTGATTTTCTTGATATTCGCTAAGTAGTGCACAAATGCAATGAGTTTGACATCGTTAATCGAGTAGAGTTTTTTGATACGGTTCTCTTTTTGAGGAAGTAAGCCTTTTTCTTCATACATTTTAAGTGTTCGTATTTTTGCATTTAAAAGTTCTGCTATGCTGCTTAACGGCAGTACACATTTTTCATTGTCCAGTAACGCCATGGTATTTATCCTTTTTAAAATTCAAAGCCATTTTATAAAACTCTCACTTAAAAAAGTGATGTTCACTGCAATGGCATTTAAATAATATCTAAAATAAGCAGTTTCGTATTTTTCTTTTCTTGAATTTCAATGAGTTTTAAGCCCTCTAGTTCCAATGCCATAAATTCTGCTAGGCTTTGGATATCATGAAGCGCAATGTGCTGTAACACTTTTCCTCGATAATGTTTTGCCCAATGGCTGACCACTTTTCCCTCTTTGATGAATTTAAACATAAGGACGTTGGCTTTCGTTGTTTTATAAAACTTTTCATAAAATCCTGCTCGTAAATCGATGATTTCATCGCCCAAATACTCCTCTAAAAAAGGGGTGATTTGTGCGTTGTAATACTTTTCAACGACCAAGTTAGGCAATTTTGCCCCTTGTTTGTATTTGTAATCGGGAATCAAATCACGTGCACTAAGAACACCAAATAAATTTGAGAAAATAACAACATTGTTATCAATATAACTTTGGGCATTTTGAGGTAATTGTGCGTAATTTAACGCATCGAAAGCAACGCCATTGTAGCGTTCAATGGCTTTCATTGTAGGTTTTTGACGTACACTAGAAGCATATTTTTGAACCTCATTTTTATTTTTTAGTCCAAACCAGTCACTTAACTTCTCATCATTTAAACTTTTCACGTGCGTTTCATACTGACTTAAAATATGCTCTTTAGACTCAAACAAGGCTTCAAATTTGAAATTTTCTTTACAAAAAGGGGCGCCATTTCCCCCTTCATTTTTAGTCTCCGCTGGTGCTAATAAAATCTTCAATTATTCCCTTTTAAATCTCTTCAAATATTTCTGCTTGTTGATAATACCATTTTTCATTCTCTTTTATAAAGCGACTCTGTTCTGTCAGGGAAAAATTGTTGCCATTTTGTTGCAGTTTTGCTTGAAACGTAACATAGGCTTCTTCATTGATTTCACTGTAATCTAAAATCTTCAGTCCCACAAAAATGGTATTGTGTGTGAATTCTTCTATTTCATCAAACCACGCATTTATATCGTCCATAAACTGAGCGTTGCTCTTATGTGTCGTTTGGATAATATACTCACAACGATGAGTGGCATACGCACTGTATCGTGAAATCATCAGTTCCAAGGCATTGTGTGCTTCTACAATCCCGTCATGGATCAGTTTACAACACTTTTTATATTTCTTACCACTGTTACATGGGCAAAGGGAGTTACTGTTATATTTCATACTCATCCTTTTAGAATTACCATAAAATTATTTATTTATAGTAAAACAATCTACGTATTAAATTGTAACGTATTTCAGACAAGAAGTAAAGTTATTTCTCCGTAAATATAATAGTTATGTTACTTTTTCTGTTTGGTGAGTATTCGACGAATTTCATTCTTTACAAAGGTTAATACCCCATTGATATTTTGCGCATCGAATTTGCTTATCTCTTTTTTACAATGTGGACAAGAAAGGGTGATAGTATGCAATAAATGGTCATGATCGTACGATAACTCATCGTTGCACGTAGGACAAAAACACCACAGTTGTTCAATTTTATTTTGGTTCCAGTGCCATTTCCAAACAGCACCTTTTATTTCATGGGTTGTATGGTGAGCAAAAATTGATTTTTTGGGTTCAATATAGTACAACTTATACAAAACAAAACAAAATCCAATAAGCGCAAACACTATTAAAAAAAGAAGTATCCATCCATTGATTAAATAATTGGAAGTTAATATGGCTTTTAATTGTATCTGCCAATCAAAGATGTTGGTTTTAAAAGAGGGAACAAAGATTAACAATACAACAAAGAATAACGCTAAAAATGACGCTATGGGCTTATAATAATGACTTTTTTTCAAATACTCTGACTTTTTAATAATTTTTTGTTGGATTATACTATAAATTTGGGTTAATCTTTGGTTAAATTTATTATTTTTTTTGTACCATATCAAAAAACTAAAGGGACAAAATGAACGAAGCGGCAGGTTTTCCATTGGAAATTATTTCAAATCTTATCTCAATCATTATTGTTGCAGGCATTATCTATAAACTACTGCAATACAAGAAAAAGATGGAAGTCATACAAGGATTACGCGAATTAAAAGAGACAAACCAACTGACATTGGAAGATAAAGAGTTTATTAAAAGCAACAAACTCTACTACGAAATCCAACTGCAAAAAGATTTGGCACTCATTAAATTGGCCTATCCATTTTTTATTTTAATTATTGGTATTTTAATGATTACCTTTTCAACAACCGAAGCGTTGATTCACGTTAATATTGTTGTAGTAACTTTTATTTATTTGTATATCAGTAAAATCCACACGCAAAACTTTATTAAACTTTTAAAAACCATGGAAGAGTAAGAGACGCTTATGCAAACAAAAGGAATTATCTTTGATTTAGATGGAACATTAATTGATTCCCTCGAAGATATTGCCCAAAGCATGAACGATGTTTTAAAAGAGTTTGATTTACCAACGCATGAATTAAGCGCCTATAACCAATTTGTAGGCGATGGCGCTTTGTACTTAATTCAAAGAGCCGTACCTAAAAACAGTTCGCAAGAGTACATTGAAGCCATCTTAACACGATACAAAGAAGTGTATGATAAAGCCATATATCACTCAACCAAACCCTATGATGGCATTTACGAACTCTTAAAACAACTTCAAAATGCCCACTATAAAATGGGAATACTCTCCAATAAACCGCATGAATTTACTCTAAAATATGCGCAAACACTCTTTAAGGCGTTTAATTTTTCGCAAGTTCATGGACAAAAAGAAGAAGTTCCTAAAAAACCTCATCCGCAAGGGGCTTTAAATATTGCCAAAGCATTTAATCTTACCTCTAATGAAATCGTCTACATAGGCGATACGCCAACCGATATTCACACCGCACACAATGCCAAAATGAAAAGTATCGGAGTGCTTTGGGGATTTAGAACCAAAGAAGAGTTGCAAGAGGCAGGAGCGACGTTTTTAGCCAAACATCCTCATGATATTTGGGATATTTTGGGTGAGTTGGGTTAATAAGTTAGTAGCGTTTGTAAGTTAAAATATCCAACAACTTACTCACTTTACAGACTCCTAAGCTTACAAACATACTAAGTGATAAACTTACCCACTATTATTAAGATTTTCAAAAGGTTGTATATGCAACTATTCTGCATACAATTATAAGGATTATCATGTCATACGGATTAGAAAAATCACTTGGTTTTAAAATCAATCAAACCGCCAATAAACTCAATAACCAATTTAACCAAATACTTCAAAACTATGATATCGCCCCTGAACAAAGAGCCACTTTAGAGATTATCAAATATGAAAAAGAGGTCAATCAAACCAAAATTGCCACGATTTTAGGCAAAGACAAAACCACCATCAGCCGAACTTTAGCTACTTTGGAAAAAAAATATCTTATTGAAAAGATACCCATCGATAAAAGAACAAATCAAATACAACTCACCCATTTAGGGGAAGAAATTCTTTTAAAAAGCGCTTTAGCCGTCACCAAATTTAGAGAAAAACTCGCTGGAAATTTAAAGGAAGAAGAGGTTGAACAACTTATTGAGCTGCTTGAAAGAGTTGCTTTGAGTGTCAAAGAGTAAAAATGAAAAAGCCTATTAATCATATCTATTTAATTATTTTATTGGCAATCCTTTCTGCTGTTGCTCCGGTTGCTGTGGATACGTATATTCCTTCTATTCCCAATATGGCAAATGATTTTAATGTCAGCATTGATAAAATTGAACTGACTTTGCCCATTTTTTTAATTGGTTTTGCCATTGGACAAATATTTGGAGGCATACTTTCTGATACCTTAGGAAGAAAAAAAAGCTCTCTTATTGGACTATTGGGTTTTGCATTTTTTAGTTTTATTATCATTTTTAGTACCCACATTTATGAGCTTTGGTTGTATCGATTTATTGAAGCTTTTTTTGGAGGACTTATTGTGGTCAATGCCAGTGCTGCTGTTCGGGATTTATTTCACGGCACTCAAGCGGCAAAAGTATTTTCACTCATTGGAACGGTACGCAGTTTAGCCCCTTTGCTTGCTCCTGCCATTGGTGCTTTTATTATTCATTTTTATGATTGGGAAGCCATATTCATTTTTTTAACGCTTTATGCGCTGATTGTTGCTTTTTTTGTCTATAAAGATTTTGAGGAAACCTATACGTACACTAAAACCAAAGCATTGGAGTCATATAAAATTGTTTTAACCCATAAAAAAGCCATGAAAATCATGTTGGTGTTAGCTTTGGGATTTTCAGGAATGTTTGTATTTATTGCCAAATCCTCATTTATCTATATTGAATATTTTGGCATTTCAACCAATTGGTTTCCATTTTATTTTGGTATTAGTATTGTGTCATTGATGTTGCTTATTCGTGTCAATATTAAACTGCTTGAAACTTACCCCAGTATTGTTTTAGTCAAATTTGCTGTAGGTTTTCAAATTGTTGTGGCGTTATTGTTTATGGCACTGTCTCAACAAATCAATGTCTACGGTACGGTTGTATTAACCGCTCTTTTTATTGGCATGAATGCCTTTATTTACGGAAATTGTACCGCGTTGGCACTGGAGAGTTTTTCAAAAAATGCAGGTGTAGCTTCCTCGGTTATTGGCGTGGTTCAATTTGGAATAGGTGCTGCGCTTTCCTCGGTTGTTGTACTTTTTCATTCCAACAGTTTAATGCCCATTGCTTTAAGTATTTTTCTTATATCTTTAAGTTCGTTTTTAATTTTACGCACCCTTACAAAGTAATTTTTTATGTTATACTTTAAAAAACAAAAGGAGTTACGATGGCTAAAAAACTCATCTTTTTACTGTTTGTAGGGGTAAGTGTTTGGGCAGAAAATTTAACGCAACCTGAAGTTATTTTCCAAAAAAAATGCCAAATGTGCCACAGCTTAAATGCACCTAACAGCGATGCCCAAAAAAAAGCGATGGTTGCTCCATATATGAGTTTAGCCATGAAAAGTGTAACCATTGGGATTGACGCCATGGAAGAACCCAAAAACAACGAAGAGTTACGACGTTTGACCATTGAACATATTGAAGATTATATCTTTAAACCAACGGCAGAAAAAAGCTTTTGCGAGGATATTATCTTTGAACAATTCCGATATATGCCATCTCTTGAGCGATTTATCTCCATTAAAGAAGCTAAAATTGTAGCCCCATGGGTTTATGATACCTTTGCTCCGGATAATTACAAAGTAAAATAGAGTTTCCCTCTATTTTACAAATTGTCTTTTAAATACAAATAATCGGACATTTGCGTCCAAACTCGCACCTTTTTTTGATAGGCTTTTTGAGAGTCTAATACCTCTTTTAACAAAGGATTATCTTGGGTCATTTCCACAATCAGCTCTTCATTGGCTTTTTTCATGGCATCCATAATAGGTTTTGGAAGCGTTTTAACTTTGATATTGGGATACTCTTTTTTCATATTTTCCCATGCCGTTGCATTCATATCGTAATTTTGAATATACATATCATACGCCGCTAATCGCATGGCAACAATTAAAATATCTTGCAAATGTTTAGGCAGTTTTTTATAGGCATCTTGGTTGATTAAAAATTGCATTTCACTGGCGGGTTCATGCCAACCCGTATAATAATATGGGGCAACTTTATGAAATCCCATGGTAATATCCATGGAAGGTCCAACCCATTCCAAAGCATCTAACACATTGGTTTCCAATGCCATATACAATTCCCCAGGTGCCATATTGACGACTTTAACTCCCAGTTTTGCCATGATTTCACCCGCAAATCCCGGTATTCGCATTTTAAGCCCTTTTAAATCATCAAGCGTTTGAATCTCTTTTCTGAACCAACCACCCATTTGAACACCCGTACTTCCTCCGGGAAAAGAGTAAACATGGTGTTTGTCATAGACTTTTTGCATCAATTCCAATCCACCACCATGATAAAACCATGCGTACTGTTCAGGTGATGTTAAACCAAAAGGCATGGAAGTAAATGGAAGGGTATTAATGTCTTTGCCTTTCCAATAATACGAAGTGGAGTGTCCCATATCATACTGTCCACCTTTGACCATATCCAAAATACCCAACGGCGATTTATGTTTATTGGCATTGTCAATTCTAATTTCCAATTGGCCATTGGATAAATCGTGGGCAAGTTTTGCCATGTTTTGCGCAGCATCAATTAAAGGAGAAAGGGTAGGTCCCCACGTTGTTGCCATTTTTAACTTATAGACTTTCTCATTGGCGTGCAGACTTAATAGCATCAAACACACGACCAAACACATTTTCATTGCAGTTTTCATCTTTATCCTTAGATACATTTTGAGAAAAGATTATATCCCAAAACTCCTAGTAAAAAATTTATTCCGCCAGATTTTTGACAATAAACTCTTTTAATGCGTCAATGGAAATAGGCTTACTGTACAAATACCCTTGCGATAAATTACACCCGTGTGCTTTTAAGAAATCCTCATGTTCTTGGGTTTCAACCCCTTCCGCAATCACACCAATACCCAAACTTTTTGCCATAGAAATAATAGCAGCTACGATCGCTTTATCGTCGTTATCTGTCGTAATATCTTTAACAAACGAACGATCTATTTTTAAGTATTTAATCGGAAATTTCTTCAAATAATTCAAAGAGGAATACCCTGTTCCAAAATCATCAATCGAAATAGAAATACCATTTTTAACAAAATTATTCATGATGGTAATGGCATTTTCAATATCGTCCATAATTAAACTTTCCGTAATTTCAAACTCCAATTTTTTCACATTAAAATTGAGTTCCTCTATGGTTTCAAAGATAAAATTGGTTAAATTCTCATCATTAAACTGTCTTGTTGAAAGATTAATGGCAACCCCAATATTGGTATTAAGCTCTTGATTGAGTGCTTTCATATCACGCATGGCTTGTTTGATAACAATTTCACCAATAGGGTGAATGAGTCCGCTGTGTTCGGCAATACCTAAAAAATAATCGGGCATGATAATCCCATTGACGGGATGATTCCATCGCACTAAGGCTTCAACTGAAACGATTTTCATCGTTTTTAAATCAATTTTAGGCTGATAATTTAAAAAAATCTCGTGGTTTAAAATCGCTTTGCGCAAATCTTTTTGAATGGTTAAAAACTTCATATTTTCTTGATTCATTTGAGGCTTAAAAAACTTATGGGTTCCTTTTTTCTCTTTTTTTGCTTCGTACATGGCTAAATCAACATTTTTAATCAACTCATTTTTATTGGAAGAGTCTTCAGGAAAAAGGGAAATCCCAATACTTGTGGTAATAAAAATTTCATTGCCTAAAATATAAAACGGTTCACTTAAGGCTTTCAGTATCCGATAGGCAACGAGTTGTATTTTTTCTCTTTGAATGGGAGCTCTAAGGATTAAAGCAAATTCATCGCCTCCTAATCTGCAAATCGTATCACTTTTTCGCCCTATTTCTCTAAGGCGTTGCGCTACTTCAATGAGTAATTCATCGCCAATGGTGTGCCCTAAACTGTCGTTAATGACTTTAAAATTGTCCAAATCCAACAGCATCAATGCCGAAGTGGTATTGTTGCGCACGTTAAGTTTAATTTCACTCTCCAACATCAATTCAAAATTGCTTCGATTGGGTAAGGCAGTTAATGGGTCAAAATAGGCTAACTTCTTTAGTTCTTCTTGATTCTTCTTAATATGGGTAATATCTTGGAAAATACCAATGTAATATTTGGGTATTTTTGTATTATCGTAAATGGTACTTAAATTCAGAAGTTTGGGAAAAAGTTCACCGTTTCTTCGTCTGTCCCAAATCTCGCCACTCCACTGTCCTTTATGCAACAAATCATCCCACATGTGTTCATAAAAAGCTTTTGTGTGTCGTCCCGACTTTAAAACACTGGGATTTTTACCCAACATATACTCTTTGCTAAAGCCTGTAATATGTGTATATGCCGGATTAATATCTAAAATTCTGGCATTTAAATCCGTAATGACTACGGCTTCTGAAATATTGTGGATAATCTCTTTGGATAAGTTTAGGCTGTCTTCTAATTCAATTCTTCGTGAAACATTTTTATACGTCGCCATAATATACTCATCGTTGAGTTTAATGATTTCATTTTCTCGATACCCTGATATGCGATCATCATGATAAAAAGAAGCCATAAAGACTTCTTTTTGTCCCGTGTTATACACAGAGAGTAACACGTCAAAAAGCCCAAACTCTTTGACTTGAGGGAACAGTTCGGTAATGTATTTCCCGATACTCTCTTCTTTGGTTAATTTTTCAGTGAATAACGCTTTGTCGTTAATATCAACAACTTTAAAATTTTGTTTTTCGTATTTGTAAATAACAATATTCAAAGAGACACTGTTGATGTCAAAATCATATAATTTGCTATTTTTCACCGTTGTTTACTCCTTAGAAGAATTAATAGTTTTATTGTAGCTAAAAAAGAATATAATTTCTAAAATTATCTAAATAAAGAGTAAATAGAATTTTACTTTAAGATTTATTTAAAAAATCACATTATCTCATTTGGTTAATAAAATCTCATTTCTTTTTGTTATAATATGCCAAACTTAAAAATCATCCAAGGAGAAGAGGTTGTTAAATTCCATTTCTATTAAAGCGAAATTACTGCTTATTGTTATTAGCTCAATTGTTATTGTATCAAGTGCGATGCTTATACAATCAGTTATTTCACTGCAAGAAACATCTGATGTTGTGATTCAAAAATTCAAAGAAGATGCGTATAAAACAAAAGAAGAAGAGCTACGAAACTATGTTTCATTGGCCGTTAAAACGGTTGAATCGTACCATGAACGAACATCTAAAGAGAAAATTAAAAATGAAGTTCAAGCTTATTTAAAAAGTCAAACGGATTTTGTGTTATCCATTATTCAAGGTGAATACGATAAATATCATGGAAAAGTTTCGGATGAACAATTAAAAGATATTATCAGAAATGCTGTAAAAAGTGCAAAATATGGGGAAACAGGATATTTTTGGATTAACGATTTAGAAGCAACGATTATTATGCACCCAACTAACCCATCGTTGGATGGCAAAGATATGAAAGAATACAAAGACCAAAATGGGAAAAAAATCTTTACAGAGTTTGCCGAAGTCGCTAAAAAACAAGGCGATGGATTTGTGGATTATGTTTGGCCAAAACCAGGATTTGAAAAAGCTCAAGATAAAGTCTCGTATGTTAAACTCTTTAAAGCGTACAATTGGGTCATAGGAACCGGAGAATACGTTGATAACGTAACGGCCAAACTTCAAGAAGAAGCTTTACGAGCCATTGGGGATATGAAGTATGGGAAAGATGGTTACTATTGGATTAATGACTCAAAACCAACCATGATAATGCACCCAATTAACAAAGCCTTAAATGGAAAAGATTTAACCCAATCAAAAGACCCAACAGGAAAACAACTTTTTGTGGAGATGTCTAAAGTTGCCAATGCCTCAAAAGAGGGTGGTTTGGTTAAATATATGTGGGAAAAACCAGGCAAAGATGCGCCGCAACCAAAATTCTCATACGTACAACGATTTGAACAATGGGATTGGATTATTGGTACGGGTGTTTATGTGGATGATATTGAAGAAAAAATTACACAAATGCACGATGCTACCGAAGCTCAAATTTTAAACGTCATTATTCGTAATTGTATAATCATTGTTATCATTATGATTTGTTTGGCGCTTTTAATGGGATGGCTTTCAAATAAATCTATTTTTAAACCACTTAACAGTTTCCAAGATGGATTGCTGAACTTCTTTAAATACATCAACAAAGAACGTCCAGATGTTGAACATTTAGATGACCGCGCCAACGATGAAATTGGAACCATGGCAAAAATCATCAACCAAAACGTAGTCAAAACCAAATCCCTCATTGAACAAGACGATGCTTTGATTGCCGACGTTACACGAGTGGTTGAAGAGATTAAAGAAGGGTTCTTACACAACCGAGTTGAAAAACGAACCGACAACGAATCATTGCAAAAACTTCAAAATAAACTCAATGAAATGTTGGACAACTTAGAAACCAATATTGGACGAGATACCAATATTATCTTAAACGTATTAGCCAAATACGGGCAACTTGATTTCAGACCCAATATTTCCAATGCTAAAGGTAAAGTCGAAGTGGCTGTTAATGATTTGGCAAAAATCATCAACCAAATGTTGGCTGAAAATAAACAAAATGGATTAACCCTCGATGAGAGTTCAAATATTTTATTACGCAATGTTGATATTTTAAATAAAAATTCAACCGAAACAGCCGCCGCTCTTGAAGAAACAGCCGCCGCACTAGAAGAGATTACCAGTGCAATTGTAAGCAATACCAATAATATTGCTATGATGGCGGATCAATCCAAAGAGTTAACACACTCGATTCAAGTAGGGCAAGAGTTAGCCACTTCAACGGTAAAAGCCATGGATGAAATCAATGACCAAACGCAAGCCATTGCCGATGCGATTACGGTCATTGATCAAATTGCCTTCCAAACGAATATTTTAAGCTTAAATGCAGCCGTTGAAGCCGCCACTGCGGGAGAAGCGGGGAAAGGATTTGCCGTGGTTGCTGCTGAGGTGCGAAACCTAGCAACCAGAAGTGCGGATGCAGCTAAAGAGATTAAAGCGTTAGTTGAAAATGCTACTCAAAAAACCAATGCTGGAAAAGATGGTGCGGATAAGATGATTAAAGGGTATATCTCTTTAAATGAAAGCATTGAAAAAACCACTAAAACCATCAACTCCATTGCCGAGTCTTCAAAAGAGCAACGAATTGGAATTGAACAAATCAACGATGCCGTCAATCAACTTGACCAACAAACCCAACAAAATGTGGCGATTTCAAATACCACACACTCGGTGGCTGAACAAACCGATGAGATTGCTAAATTGGTTGTTTCATCTGCGAATGAAAAAGAGTTTATTGGTAAGGACGATGTCAAAGCGAAAAAATTTATGAACGATGCCGATGCCAAAGTTTTTCACAAAATTGAGAAAAAACTCAAACCAAAAAATGAGCATAAACACGAAGAACATACCTCTGAAGTGAAAAAACACAAAGAGACGATAGAAGATAAAAGTGCCAAAGGCGATGAGTGGGAAAGCTTTTAAGCCCCATAAAAAATAAGACTTCATAACGAAGTCTTATTTTCCTTTTACCAAACGTCCAACCATCTCTTAAAAAATTCTCACTCGTATGCTCTGGTATAAAATCAAAATTAGGAAAACCGATGTACGCTGTCATATTTGAAGTCATACCCACCCAAACAGGCAAAGAGGAATATCTAAAAATTGCCTCAACATTAAAAGAGTTTTTACAAAACCGTGAAGGGTTTATCTCCATTGAGAGATTTCAAAGTTTAGTCAATGAAAACAAGCTTCTAAGCCTATCTTTTTGGGAAGATGAAAAATCCATCGAGCTTTGGAGAAACCAATTTGAACACCGTATGGCTCAAGACAAAGGCAATGCCGGAATTTTTGAAGATTACAGAATCCGCATAGCCAAAGTCGAGCGAGACTACACCAAAACCAACCGCAAACAAGCCCCAAAAGATTCCAATGAACATCGAGTTTAGATTTTTACAAAAAGCTATTGTTGATAAAAATTATATTAACTTTACTTATGAAGATAAAAGTTATAAAAATATTGCCGTGTTAAAACTCGATGAAACCAACAGACTTATTAGCAATAAAGGCATTTTCGAGTTTGAGAAGATTTCTAAATTGGTGGTTTTGAAGCATAAATTTAGTTAAATCTGAGAAATATAAGTTTAAATACTTTTACTATATACTCTTTTATTCAAAATAAAAGGTTGTCACCCCATGATAAATAAAAATGAAATCTTAATAAATGCAAAATCATGGTTTAAAGAATCAATTGCCGAACAACATATAAAAAATACAAAGAAACTTTCAAATATAAAAAATTTTAACATTAATCCTTTTTTAATTACCTATCTTTCAAATTTTTTAGAAGGCAATCATGACCCTATTAGTATTGCAAAAGCTTTAATTTTACCAAAAGTTTTAGGAACATCAATAAACACATCATTTGGGACACAAATACAAAAATTTACATCAAATGTATTATCATCATTTGCAAGTACAACAAGTGGAATTGATATTGAATTTATTGACCAAATTGATGGAGAGAAAAAATACTGTCAGTTAAAATCTGGTCCCAATACCATTAACAAAGATGATGTAGAAACAATTTCAGGTCATTTTAAGAATATTATAAACTTAGGAAAAACAAATAATTTAAAGCTTGGCTTCCATAATTTAATAGTTGGTATAATTTATGGTGAAAAAGAAGAATTAAGTTCACATTACAAACGAATTACAAAGAATTATAACTATGATGTTATAGTAGGTAATGATTTTTGGCACAGATTAACAGGTGATAAGGATTTTTATGCTGATTTAATAAAAGCAATTGCTGAAGTTGCAGTTGAAGCAAATTTTAAAGATGAACTTAATGAAATTATACTTGAACTTTCTAAATCTGATTATATTCAAGATCTTTCTAGAGAATTAAACTCATAAAAGATATTACAAAAAGCAATATTTTTAATATATCAACAAAACTTATACTACAATATTAATTATATTACAGTATAATAACCATGTTTAATGTTGTATAAGGTGGGTATATGAATCAACGAATTTTCTCATTAACTGAAACTGCAGAAATTCTAAAAGTAGATAAAGAAACACTAAGAAGATGGGATAACTTTGGAAAATTAAAAAGTATAAGAAATCCAATTAACAACTACAGAGAGTACAGAAAAGAAGATATTGTACTCTTTGAAAAAGGGAAAATTTATTTTAATCAAATTTCTCATTCTACTATTAATGCAAAAAAAATGTACAAAAGTATTGAACTTTTTGCAGGAGCAGGAGGATTAGCACTTGGGCTTGAAAAAGCAGGAATAGAACATATGCTTTTAAATGAAATTGATAAATATGCCGTCCAAACTCTTAAAAAAAACCGTCCTGAATGGGAAGTCATACAAGGAGATATTTCTACCATTGACTTTAACTCTTACAAAAATAAAATTGATTTATTGACAGGGGGATTCCCTTGCCAAGCATTCAGTTATGCAGGGAAAAAACTTGGTTTTGAAGATACAAGAGGAACACTCTTTTTTGAATTTGCCAGAGCACTACAAGAGACAAATGCACCCGTATTTTTAGCAGAAAATGTTCGTGGATTACTCAGTCATGAAAAAGGGAAAACCCTTGAAACAATGCTTAATATACTCGATGAGCTTGGATACCATGTCTTTAAACCTCAAGTATTAAAAGCTATTCATTATAGGGTTCCACAAAAAAGAGAACGATTAATTATTGTTGGAATAAAAAAAGAATATGCAAAAAAAGTTTCTTATTCTTACCCTACACCAAATGATAAAATTTATACTTTAAAAGATGCCTTAAAACAAGGAGAACTTTTTGATAAAGATGTAGAAAAATCAGAAGGGCAATCCTATCCTAAAAGAAAAAAAGAAATTCTTTCTTTGGTTCCTGCTGGAGAATATTGGAGAAGCTTACCGTTAGACATTCAAAAAGAATATATGAAAAAAAGTTTTTATCTAGGAGGTGGTAAAACTGGGATGGCAAGAAGAATCAGTTGGAATGAACCTTGCTTAACATTAACTTGTTCTCCTGCTCAAAAACAAACCGAACGATGTCATCCAGAAGAAACAAGACCTTTTCAAGTCAGAGAATATGCAAGAATCCAAACTTTTCCAGATGATTGGATTTTTGAAGGTTCACAAACTCAACAATACAAGCAAATTGGCAATGCTGTTCCTGTTAATCTAGCCCAAGCCATAGGATACTCAATAGTTAAACTATTAAATGATATAAACTCTCTTAAATAACGGATAGAAATTGGTCAATTTTGTTCCAGTTTAAGGTGGAGTGAGAATTAGCTGAGGAGCTTACTTAAAGTAAGTGAGTAAGTTAATTTTTGCGACAACGAAAAAATAGGGCTTGTGTTTACACTCTCTTTGAGAAAAGTGGCTGATTTATAGCCGTTATTTTTTCGCAAGACTTTGTCCTGCTATAAACCCACTCGCCCACGCAAACTGCAAATTATAACCTCCCCTATTTCCTACTATATCCAAAACTTCTCCTGCAAAAAACAGACCTTTGCACAATTTACTCTCATAAGTTTTATTATCTACTTCAGCCGTTCTAACTCCTCCGCCACTTGCTTCTGCGTGACTGAAACCTTGCGTGTCGGTTACTTTTAATTTCCATTGATTTAGTTGAAATGCTATTGCTTTTATCTGTTTTGCATTTATGTCAGAGGCTTTTGTGTTTAGGTCAATTTTGCAAATATCCAATAGAACGGGTGCTATTTTATTTGACACCATTCCAGTTAAAATATCCACAGCTTTTTGAGTTGGTAGGTTTTTAAATAGGCTTTGTATTTGGTCGGATAGGTCATTTCTATTGATTTTTGGAAAAAAGTTTATGGCTATTTTTACATCTTGATACAGACTCAAATTTAAAGCTGCAAGTTGTGAAATATCTAAAATTGCAAAACCTGAAACTCCATAACTTGTGAACAGTACATCGCCAAAAATCTCTTGTTCTAAGTTACCATTTATAAACAGACTTACATTACACTCTTTTTTTACACCTTGTAGTTTTCCATTATAAGTGTTTTCAGTTTGAAGTCCTACAAGAGAAGGGTATGTGGGGTTGAAACTGTGTCCAAATTTTGAAGCGAAGTCTAAACCGCTTTCGTTTGCATTGAGTTGTGGAGCTGCGCCTAAACCATTTGAGATTAGGACTTTATCATAATTTTTGAATTCTTGTTCTTCTGTTTTTATGATAAATCTATCTTCTGTTTTTTCTATATCTTTTATAAAAGTTTCCAAATACAAATTGACACCCAACTCTTTTAAACAAAGTTCCAAAAGATTGACTACCGATTTGGCTTCATTGGACAAAGGATATACTTTTCCACTCTCTTTGACATCAAGCAAAAGCCCTATACTTTTACAAAATTTCTCAAAGGCTTTGAAATCAAACTGTTCTAAAGCATAGTTTACAAAATCGGGATTTTCTCCTAAATAGTTTTTTGAAGAAATTGTGGTATTGGAGATATTACATCTTCCGTTTCCCGAAGCCAATATCTTTTTACCGATACTTTTATTGGCATCAAATAAATCTATTTGTAATTTTTTGTTTAACCTTTTGGCTGTAATGCTTGCTATTATCCCAGCCGCACCTGCTCCTATGATTGCTATTTTCATATTGAGCCTTTATTTATAAAAAACAGCCAACCAAATGGTGGGTTCTTCTTGACTTGTTTGTTTGACTCGATGTTTAGTTAACGCAGGAATATTCACGGCATCCCCTTCGTTTAAAATCATCGTTTGTTCTTCAAATTCCAAAATGGCATTGCCTTTTAAAATGAGTACAAATTCACTCTGCTGTTGCTCATACCAAAAATTTTCGGGTGAGGTTTGTCCGTTGGAGACAATTTTTTCGATTTTTATAACCTCATTTTTAAAAATTTCAAAAAATTTTTCATAGTTTACATCACAGGTTTCATTATCATAAAAACTTATTTTATCCATAAAATAAAATCTCCTCCCACTTGGCATTTTACGGTATTGTAACACAAATTAGAATATTAGACAATTTATATCTTGAGTGATAAAGTCAAGATTGATATTGACACACGATACAAAGGTGATTAGATTAATCACTATTAAATCACTTGACATTATTTAAAAAATAGTATAAAATTTCATCATATAACATTTCGATACAAAAAAAGGAGCAATAATGCACAAAGAGACGATTGCAATTCACGCGGGATATGACAACAAAGAAGGATATGGAACAATGAGCGTTCCTATTTCACAAACAACAGCGTATGCGTTTAGAGATTCTGAACACGCAGCTAATTTGTTTGCACTCAAAGAACTTGGACCAATTTATACACGATTAACTAATCCAACAACGGATGTTTTAGAAAAAAGGTTTGCGGAACTTGAAGGAGGAGCAGCGGGTATTTGTGTGGCTTCAGGTCAAAGTGCCATTTTTTACGCCATTGCCAATGTTGCTGAAGCTGGGGATAATATTATTATTTCTGACAAACTTTATGGAGGAGCTGTTACACTTTTAACGCATACGATTAAACGATTTGGCATTACAGCTAAAGTATTTAAAAGTGCCGATGCTTCAAATTTAGAAGAGTTGATTGATGATAAAACCAAAGCGATTTTCTTTGAATCATTATCAAACCCACAAATTGCTATTACCGATGTGGAAAAAGTTGTAAGCATTGCTCAAAAACATGGTGTTTTAACCGTGTGTGATAACACCGTAGCAACGGCAGCACTTTTTAACCCAATTAAATGGGGAGGTGAGGTA
>JBAYZM010000015.1:0-19296 GCA_041672515.1 Arcobacteraceae bacterium | reverse complement strand
CAAGCTTTTAGACACCGTAAGAGTAAGCCGGCATAAGCCCAGTGTGGATATTTTGTTTAGAAGCGTCAATAACATCGTTGGTGGTGGAGCTATGGCGGTTATTATGACGGGGATGGGTGATGATGGAAGTATTGGTATTAAAGAGTTATACGACAATAATGCTTATACAGTTGCACAAGATGAAAAGAGTTGTGTTGTCTTTGGAATGCCTGCTAAAGCCATAGAAGCAGGGGCTATTAAAGATGTAATCTCTTTAGATGAGATTCCAGACTATATTATTGATTTTTCCAAAGGAAGACGAAGATAAATTTATATGTTTTTTTACATATTGGTTTAAGACTTCTATTTTTACCTGCATATCCATTTCTTTACTGTACCACATACGCTTTTTAGTATAAAAATACTCAAATACCTCACAATAAGTGTCTGAAAAAAAACTTTTTTACTTATTTATATTTCATTTTTATTTAGAAGTCGTTATAATGCCTATGATTTTTTTGTAACAATGAATTGTTAATCAAGAGAATGATTTAAAATCTGGGAGCGTATATGCCTATTACCATTACTGATGATATTAATCAGGCAAATCTTATTGTTATTGCTGTTTTAATAGCGGTTATTCTTTTTACTTTTAGGAAATCAAGCCATACGGATTTGTTTCCTATTTCGGTGACTCAAGAGCTCAAAGGCTTTGGTATTTTGACGGTTGTTTTTGCCCATTTTGCATATATGTTAGTCACGAATGCAGATTTTCTTTTTCCTCTTTCCATTATTGCAGGAGTAGGGGTTGATTTATTCCTTTTTATGTCGGGATATGGTTTAACTGTTGGTATGCTCAAAAAACCGCTTCCTATTGTTGAGTTTTATAAAAGAAGGGTAGTTAAAATCTTTATTCCATTTTGGGTTGCTATTATTCTGATTTTTGCTGCAAATGCCTTGTTTTTAGATATTCATTATCCTATGTCATATATGATTCAATCACTTCTGGGATGGTTTCCTACTGCACATGGATTTGATGATGTTAACTCTCCATTTTGGTACATTACCTGGATGATGATGTTTTATGCGCTTTTTCCTTTGGTGTTTAATGCAAAACGACCATGGGTAGGGGCGATTATTTTGATTATTGTTGCCACACTTATTGGGGTATACAATCCTTTAAATATGGGAGATAATTGGCTTCACCGATTGCATACGGTTGCTTTTTCATTGGGTATTATTTTTGCTTGGTTGTTATTTGAAACAAAAGAGAAAGAAAATAAATTGGTGACCTATTTAAAGCAATTCAGAAATGAGTCAAAAGGGCTTCCCTATATTGTTATGGCATTGATGGTTGTAGTGGTTGTGTATATGTCACTACGAACAACGGCGAACCATTGGCCAACCTTAACGGCAATTTTGGGAAAAGCGTATTTTGTTGAGCAATTTACCTCATTGGTCATCATGTTTGCTCTAATTGTGATTTTTTCACTTAAAAAATACGAAAACAGATTTTTAGCCATCTATGGATTGTATTCGTTTGAAGTCTATTTAATTCACTGGCCACTTATGTCAAGATATGATATCTTCTTTGATATTTTACCTGCGTGGGCAGCAGTGATTGCTTGGATGGTTGCATTTATTGCCGTCAGTTGGTTATTGCAAAAAATCACAACACCCATTGGTGGATGGATAGATCGTCGTTTAATTAAAAACTAAAGATTTAAGTGTGGGGGATTCCCGCACTTAAAGCCTGAGTGGCTTCTCTCTATAATAATTTGGAAATTATAGTTTCCAATACTAATTTAAGTTTTTATAGGTTACAATACAACTTTATCCCCATAAAGGAACTTATCATGCGTTATCCTATTGATTGTGAAAACTCTTTTAGTCAAACCTATTTGTTTTGGTTAACACGCTTTTTACGTAATAAAATCACCAGTTTGTCCAATCGACAAGTGACCAACAAAGAGCGACTGGCACAAATTATCAAAGAGCTTATTAAAGGTTTTGATGGCATTGATGATTTAAAGCACACCATAAAAGAAGTTAGAAACATTGGGATTAACAGCATTCATGTCTATTTTATACCTTTGGAAAAACTCTATGTTTTTTTGAGTAACTTTGGCGCTGCTTCAATGAAAGAGATCGATGAAGAACTCTTAAGTGATTTCTTAGCCTCCGAAACCAGTAATCTCTCCGATGCGACTAAAAAGAATTACCGAATTGCCCTGACCACTTTTTTTGGTTATATTGACAAACAAAATGAAGAAGATAATGGAAATGCCTACAGATACGGTATTGAGCTTAAGAATTGGGGTGGATTAGGCGGTAAAGGTGGTCAAAAACTCCCCTCCTTTATGCAAAAAGAGGAAGTGCAACGTTTTATTGAAGGCATTGATAATTATCCTTTTAGTGCTAAAATAGCCTCAAGAAACCGTTTGATTATTAAAATTATACTTTATACAGGTATTCGTGTGAGTGAAGCCATCAATATTGATATGAAAGATTTTATAAAAGATGGGGAACTTTATATCATTCAAGTACGAGGAAAAGGGAATAAACCCAGAGTGGTTATGATTAAAGAAAAAATTATTATAAATGAGTTGAAAAATTGGTTGGAATTGCGCAATACGACTACGAATAAATTGGTATGTAATCAAAGTGGAAAGGTTTTAACCCAAGCGTATATCAGTCGAATGGTGGAAAAAATTCTTTTAAGTATTGGTATTAGAAAAGAGAAAAATGGAGCTCATATGCTCAGACATACCTTTGCAACGCTATTGTATCAAAACAGTAAAGATCTTATTTTGGTTCAAGAGTCACTGGGACATGCCGATATTAATACTTCGAGGATTTATACCCATTTTGATAAAGACAGATTAAAAAGAACGACCGATATTTTTTAAATACGATTACCACAAACTTGCGGTTTCATAGCTTTCTTTGTTGGTTTTTACCTCTAAATAAATATTTTCATTGTAATCAATGTAAAGGTTATATTCCCCAATATTAATATAAGTTTGAACCTCTTTTTTATTTAAATAGAATTCCTCATTACAACTGCCTAAATCACTTAAATAGTACTCTACCATTGACGGTGCCATACGGTTAATAGCACTTTCAAGCATTTCAAAGTTCTGCACATCAAAGGTAGAGAAAAGTAAACTTTTATTGAGTTGTGTAATCATGTGATGGTATTATAAATAACGTCTATTTTAATCCATTGAGTAACGAAGCCATACGATTTAAATCGAGTTTACCACTGTTGCTGTCATTTTTTGTGTCAGTCTCTAAAGGATTAATGCTGCTTGTTGCAGGAAAAGCATTTTCTGTCGCTGAAGTTGGCTTGTTTTCAGACTTTTTGTCATGACCTAAAAGGGATTCAATTTTTCCAAGCATTGAGTTAATATTATTATTTTGTTGTTTGTTCACATCGTCATATTTATTTAAATCTTCTTCTAAAGATTCTTTTTCTTTGGTGATACTGCTTTTTTCTAAGGTCAATTTTTCAACTTGATTGTGTAATACATTGTTCTCTTCTTGCAGTTTTTCATAGGCAGTTATTAATTTTGAGAGTGCTTCATTTAATTTTGCGATTGTTTCGTTGTTATTCATCTATATTCCTTATATAAAATTTTTAATTTAAGAGCGTATTATGACAAAATTTAACTGATAATATCATCAATTTTAAGCAAAGAATCGACACTTGGTTCTTTATTTGCAAATTCTAAATAAAGTGCATTCATATCTTTAGAACCCCCCTTTTCTAATATGGTGGTTTTATATTTCAATGCCAATTCTTTATTGAAAACAGTACTGTTTAAAAAGAGATAAAAAGCATCGGCACTCAAAACTTCTGCCCACTTATAACTGTAATACCCTGCACTGTATCCGCCTGAAAAAATGTGTGAAAATCCATTTTGAAATTTGTTGTATTTAGGCGGTTTTAAAGCCGAAATTTCATTGCGAATAGAGTCCATCAAGGTTTGAACTTCTTTACCTTTGTATAGTTTTTGATAGAGTTTAAAATCAAACAAGGCAAACTCAACTTGCCGAATAAGTCCCAATGACGATTGAAAATTTTTCGCGTTGATAATCTTTTGTATGGCTTCATCATCCAGTGTTTCTTTGGTTTCATAATGTTTGGCAAAAAGCTTTAAAACCTCTTTGTCGTAAGAAAAATATTCTAAAAACTGCGATGGAAACTCCACACAATCCCAAGCAACACCGGCAATTCCACTGACAAAAGGTTCTTCTACTTTACTGAACAAATGGTGCAACGCATGTCCCATTTCATGAAATAAAGTGACCACATCATCATGGCGTAACAATGAAGGTGTTTTTTCATTTGATGGTGGGAAATTACACACAATATAGGCCGTTGGCAGTTGTTTTTGCCCTTTTGAGTTTACATAATACGAATGCCAGTTATTCATCCAAGCACCCCCTCGTTTATCCTTTCTGGCTTCTAAATCGATATAAATTCGTGCCATTACTGCATTGTTTTCATAAATATCGTACACTTTGACTTTTTCATCCCACGCTTTAGCTTTGGTTAATTTAAACTCTACATTAAAGATTTTGTGTAAAAAATCAAAAAAGCCCTTCAAGACTGAATTTTGTTCAAAATAGGGTCGATAATACTCTTGATCAATATCGTATTTCTCTTTTTTTAGCTTTTCACTGTAATACGCCAAATCAAAACTTTTGATGCGTCTAACACCATCTTTTAACGCCAATTCTTGCACTTGGGCAACCTCTTCTTTGGCTTTTGTTTTGGCTTTATTGGCAAGTTCATATAAGAATTTAATAACATCATTTTCACTTTTTGCCATCTTAGTTGCTAAAGAATATTGCGCATAATTGTCAAAACCTAAGATATGAGAACGCTCTTGTTTTAATCGCAAAATTTCATCAATAATTTTTTGGTTATTTTTTGCTCGTGTGGTGTAAGCTTTATAGATTTTCTCTCGTAATTCCCGATTGCTTCCGTATGTAATATACGCCAAATATGAAGGCATTTGTAGAGTGAATTTATACTTTGTTTTGCCCTCTTCTTCAAAAGAAGCAAGGGCTAAATCACTTTGAGGAATCTCTTTAACATCTTCAAAATTATCAACAATCATTTCAAAAGCATTGGTCGCATCTAAAAGATTTTGTGAGAAGGTATTAGAAAGTTTTGAAAGGCGTAAATTAATTTGCTTAAGTCGTTTTTTTTGATTCTCTTCTAAGCCACAACCACCCAATTTAAAGTCTCGTATTTCATTTTCTAAAACTTTTTTTTGTATATCATTTAAAGATGTATTATGATTATAATGTATAGTTTTTAAAGAGGAATAAATATGTTCATTTTGAGAAAGTTCAGTTTCATAATTTGAAAGCAAAGGAATAATCTCCTCTTGCACTTTTTGCGTAATTTTTGTATTTTTAACTGAATCAATATGAAACAAAGGGGTAATGAATTCATTTAAATTTTCTGCTATTTCTTGATACGGTTTTACAAAGTTTTCATAGGTTTTATTTTCTATTTTAAGTAAAGCCTTAATCGCTGCCCTACTCTTTTTTAATTCAACGTCCAGTAACTTTTTGCTGTTGTCTAAATTTTCAATATTAAACTCTTTAAACATTTTTTCTCCTTGTTTTTTTTCTCTTTAAATTTTCATTATTCTTTTAATATTTTGGGATATAAAAAAATTATTTTTTTACTATTTATAGTTAAATGTAACCATAAATCCTCGGTCAAATTTTGCATAATCTTTGTAAAATTCCACTTTTTTAGTCGAAAAATTTTTAAGAAAATGACTCAATGATGGCTTTTGGTCATACCCCATTTCACAAAATAAATAAGGTATTTTTCTCTCATACGTTTGTGCAATAATTTGCTTTAAAAGCTCATCCCCCACGGTTCCTCCAAAAAGTGCATTTTCGGGTTCATATTTGACATTGGGAGGCAAAAGATAATCGTTTGCAATGTAGGGTGGATTGGAAATAACCATATCAAAATCCCCTACTACATTTTCAAATAAATCGCTTTTAATGAACTTTATTTTATCCAAAACAGCATGTTTTTGGGCATTTTGTCTTGCCAATTCTAAAGCCGTTTCATTGATATCTACTCCCGTAATTTTGATGTCTTTGATTAATAACGCCAACATAACGCCAATAACGCCACTTCCAACGCCAATTTCTAAGACACGTTTGACTCCATTCATAGAATTAAGTGTGTTAAAAGCATTTTCAACAAGCAGTTCGGTTTCGGGTCTTGGAATTAAAACACCCTCTTTGGTGTAAAACATTTCGCCATAAAAAGAGGCTTTGCCAATAATATATTCCAAAGGATAATTTGTGGCTCGTTTTTGAACCAATTTTTCTAACTCTTTTGGGTATTCAAACTCTTGGTTGTAGTTTAAATGCAGCCAAATAATATTTTTATTGAGCAGATGTAACAGTAGGATTTCTACCTCTTTTGCAGGAATATGAGTAATATTTTTTAGTTTTAAACTTTGCTCTTGAATCGTTTGTTTTATGGTCATAGTGCGTTCCCTTTTTTTAAAGTTGGCATTATATTATAAAATTGATTATTTTCTAAGAGTCTTTGTAATAAAATGAAAATTATTTTAATACAAGAGAGTCCAATGAAATTTTTATTTGTAGCGATTGCATTAGCGTTTATGTTGACAGGATGTTCCAATTCAAAAACCAGTTCAGGTGAGGAAGTATGGACATCATTTATTTTCCCCGATAAAGCCAATACCAAACGAAGTATGCAATACGGTCAATTCCCTACACTGCAATTGTGTCAAGAAGCCTCACAGGTAAAGTTAACACAAATCAACGCACAAGAGAGTGGATTCAGTGAATGTGGTTTAAATTGTTCTTTTCATGATGGAATGAAAGCCACTGTTTGTGAACGTGTTGTTACCAAAAAATAAAAAAAGTGTATAACAAATAGTTTAAGTTTCTTACTAATGCCATTTTACTGGCATTAGTAGAGAGTTGCTTATATAAAATATATAATAAAAATACCTCTATATAGTACTTACAATTTTAGGAATAGTCTTGAAAAAACTCACGTTTAAATATATCATACGGCTTATTTTACACAACAAAAAAAGTTTTATCTATGGTCAAATTATTACATTAATTGCCATATTGGTCAGTATCCCTATTCCGTTGATGCTTCCTGTGCTTGTCGATGAAGTGTTACTTGAAAAACCAGCCTTGTTTGTAGACACCATTGATAGCGTCTTTGGAAGTGGAAATGCTTTTTACTATATCGCCATTGTGGCATTTAGTGTGATTTTTTTACGTTTTTTTCATTTTTTTGTTTCTATTATAGTCACTAAAATCTTTACAGCCATTGCCAAAGAAGTTACCTTTAGCGTTCGACAAAGGCTTTTAGAACATCTTGAACAGGTTTGTATGAATGAGTATGAAACCCTTGGGAATGGGGCTGTTAGTGCCAATTTAGTCACCGATGTGAATACTTTGGATAACTTTATTATCACAGGGGCGAGTAAGTTTATAGCTTCGGTGTTATCGTTGATTGCTATTTCAATTGTGATGATACTCATCCACCCTATTTTGGGCTTGATGATTTTAATTATTCAGCCCATTATTATGCTTATCTCTAAAAAAATTTCCAAATCCGTCGTTGCATTAAAAAAGAATGAAAACAAAGCGATTGAGAACTTTCAAGAGAATATTTCAGAAGTATTAGAACTTTTTGGTCAAATTAAAGCCAGCAATAAAGAGCAGTTCTTTTTTCAAAACTCAATTTCTCAAGCCAAACAAATACAAACCACTTCCAATGAATACAACTATAAAAGTGTGGCATACGAGCGATTTTCTTTTACTATTTTTTTAGCAGCCTTTGAAATACTTCGTGCTACTGGGCTTTTAATGGTAGTTTACAGCGATTTAAGTATCGGAATGATGTTTGCCATGTTTGGGTATATTTGGGTGATTATGACGCCGGTACAAGATATTTTATCGATGCAATACTCCTATGCCAGTGCTAAAGCTGCCATGGAGCGACTCAATAAAATACTGGATTTAAAAATTGAAGCCAATGGGCAAGAAATATTACACGAAACCCCTAAGGGTGTGGATATCTCTTTACGTAATGTTTCGTTTGCTTATACGTCGGATAAAGAGATTTTAAAAAATATTACCATGCAGATTTCTTTTGGTCAAAAAATTGCCCTCATTGGTGCAAGTGGAAGTGGAAAAACAACTTTGGCGCAAATTATTTCAGGGTTTTATGAAAAAACATCGGGTGAAATATCTTACAATGATATAAGTATTGAGAATATTGATAAAAAAAGTTTACGAGAATCGGTTTTTTTAGTGCTACAAATGCCAATCTTATTTAACAATACCTTACGATTTAACATTACCATGGGCAACGAAAGCATTGGTGATGACGCAATAATAAAAGCTTTAGAAATCGCTCAACTGACCACTACGGTTGAAACAATGGCACAAGGACTTGATACGGTTGTAGGAAAACACGGTATTCGATTATCGGGTGGGCAACGACAACGTCTTTCAATTGCTCGAATGATAATCTCAAACCCAAGTGTTGTCATTTTCGATGAGTCAACATCTGCTTTAGACGTTCACACAGAAAATAAGCTGTTTTTAGCCTTAGAGCCCTATTTAAAAGAGAAAACAGTTATTACCATTGCTCATCGTTTAAGTACGGTTAAAAACGCCGATACTATTTTTGTACTGCACGATGGCGTAATCGTCCAACAAGGTAGCCACAAAGAGTTAGAACAAGAAGCAGGACACTATACTGATTTTGTCAAAAATCAATTACTCTAGCTCTTCTTTGGCGCCTTGTTCTTCTAAAAGTGTTGCAAGTTCACTGTTGTGGTGTCGTTTGGCAAAAGAAAGTGGTGTATAACTGTTTTTAACAGACTCTTTTAAGCCAATAAGCGGTTCTTCTACGACCAATTTAACATTGATTAAATCTTTGTGTTTTTCATTGCCAATCAGCTGGAGCAACTCTTTTTTGCAGTTGTTTTGTATGGCTTGAATGTACATATCTTTGACTTCCCAATATTTCATGGCAGTTACATCTAAGGTTTGAGAAGCCATATTTTGAAGTTGATTGACTTTTTCTTGCAATAAGCCTAAGGTCTCTTTTGCGTTGTGTGTTTTTAAATTGTTTTTTAAAAAGTCCAGTATTGCTTGAGATTGTTTTAAATCTGTTGGGCTAATACACGCTTGGTTAGTGTAGTTTTCAAGGGTATTTATTGCAATCTTGGCATTTTTTTGGCTTTGAATGCTAAAAGTTTTATCCAAAAAAAGAGTTAAAAAATGGCTATCTTCACTGACTGTTTTTGCAAATAACTCTTCAAAGTTTGAAAATCCAGCCAAAGTGGTTGCTTCTTTGAGTTGATTTTGCGCTACGAGTGTTTTGATTTTCTCAAATTTTTGGGCGTTGGCTTCGATTTGTTTTAAAACAACATCAAATTTCTCTTTGATTGATTCACTCTCTTTTTCATCTTTTAGCTTTTCATCAATAAGTGTTTTTACTTCATGGACTCTTTTTTGACTGAAACTTGCAGTTTCTTGCGAGACAGTGAGTAAATTGGTTTGAGCAGTTAAGCTTTTTAATTCTAAAACAATATAAAGCGTGTCAAGTATCCCTTCTTGGGTATTGGTATCATCAATTGTTATTTCAAAAGAAAAGGTATGGTTCTTTTTATCGTATGAAACGCTATAAATAAAGGCATAGGTTTCAAAAAAAGAGAGTTTTTGTGTAATGCCAAAACTTTTATTTAATGACAGTTGCGCTTTGGTGTGTTCAATAAACGCATCAATTTGATTTAAATGGTTTCTGTCTACAAAAAGAGTATTGTTTAAAAGCTCCATTTCATTGATGATTCGCTGAATGGTTTGACCATTATGATTTGAATCAAGTTTAGAAGTCAAAGAAAGTGTTTTTAAGCCCAATATCAATGTTGAGTTTTCTGTATCAAACTTAATACTGTTTTCTTCTTGAAAATCATAATCTTCACTCCATAAACCCTTTTTGTCGAACATGGTGGTCAATCGGTAATACAGATTAAAACCATACGAAAATTTATTGCCCAATATATTTGGCGTATAATAGAAATCCCCCACCGCTTCTTTTAAAAAAAGTTCTGTAGCATTGATATCATGCAGTAATTTATCGTTTAAATACATTTTGGCTTCGTCGTCATTTTCATCGAGTAACGTTGTTTTTAAGAGGTGATATTTGTATTTTTGTTTATCGTTATAGGCATTTATAGCATATACAGCCATATTAAAATTGGTGGTTGCACCATATTTATCATCGTTGTAGGCTTCGTTCCAAAGCTCTCCTGCTTTGGTCCAATTCTTTTGCACATATCGACCATTGAAATAGAACATGCCTAAATCGGTTTTACACTCACTCAACCCTTTTTCAACACCAAGCGTAAAAGCATCAAAGGCTTCTTTTTGTAAGTTGAGTTGGTCATATTCTCGACCTAAATAACAAATATAGAGTTCTTCGCCATTTTTAATGTGTTCTTTGAGTTCATTAATTTTATTTTGGGCATCAACAGAGAGGCTTTGAGTTTCCAAAGTAGGTTTTTCTTCGGGAATTTTTTCTTCATCTTTTTTATCCAAAGAGAGAAAGTAGATAAAAAGAAGAGAAATGAGCAATAACAGTAGGCTGTATTTAATTAACCCTTTGACTCCATACCCTCTGAGTACAAAAAACATACTGGTAACAACAAAAACTTTTAAAAGGAATATAAAAATATCATAACTGCTCATGGTGTACAAACTCTTCTTTTGAGATAAATAGTAAATACCCTTTTATATCTAAAATTGCATAAAAAGTGGGTTACCAACAGAGGCGATTATAGATTAAATGTAAGGGATACATTGGTTCCATAAAGTGTTTTGTCATCTGCTTTAAAAGATTGGTTTGAAATTGTAATATTTGAATCAAACTGGTTTTCAATGATTTTTTTTGTTATAAAAAGACCCATTCCACTGCCACTGTGCACTTTTCTTTGGCTAAAATAAGGCTCAAATACTTTGGAAAGAGTCTGTTTATCTATGCCTCCCCCACTGTCTTGAACGGATACTTCAATAAAACATTGCTCTATTTTGGTTTCAATGAGAATATACCTTTCTTTAGGCAAAGAATTTTCAATGATAGCCTCGATGGAGTTTTGAAGAATATTAAATATGATTTTCTCAAACAGCGTTTGATCTTGTGTCATTTCATACTCTTCTATTTGAGCAATTATTGTGATACTGTTTTTTTCAATAAGTTCTTCTAATTTCGCTAAAGAGGCTTCAATCGCCGTGGAAAGTAAGAAAGGTTTTTTTTCTTCACTGGGATTGAATTGAAACATATTGATAAAGTTATTGATCATTTGGGATAACTCTTGTGTTGTATTGTAAATATGATCCAGCTTGAGTGTAAGATTTTTCTCTTCAAAAGTTCCCATTTCCATCTCTATTTTTACCGAACTTGACTCTAAAGAGATGATATTTAAAGGTTGCCTCCAATGGTGTGCAATGGATTTAAGGACTTCTTGCATGGCTTGAAGTCGGGCTTTTTCTTTACTGTTTTTGTCAAAACTTAAGATTTTACAAATATCGTTGATGGGCTGAAGTAAGTTTTCAATACAAATAATGGGTTTAACAATGTATTTTGTAATGCCTAAATTAATGGCTTCTAAAAGAGCGCTATTTTCATTAAACGCTGTGATGAGTATAATATTTTGTTTGGGATTGATGGCTTTTATCTTTTTTGATAACTCAATGCCGTTCATATGAGGCATTTGGATATCACTGATTACAATATCGGGGCGGTGTATTTTGTATTTTTCAAGTCCATCTCGTCCATCATATGCAACAAATATCTCTTTGACTCTTTCTTTTAAAATACACGAGACCAATTCTACACTTTGTTTCTCATCTTCTATATATAAAATGGTGTATTGTTTGATATTTTCATACTCTTTCATGCTTATACCTTAAATACCAATTGGAAATTTGCACCATCTTTAGTGTTAAATGCGTGTATGGTTCCATTCATATTTTTTTCTATGATCATTTTTGACATATAAAGTCCCAGTCCTGTTCCTTGTGCTTCAAATTTTGTTGTAAAATAGGGTTGAAAAATTTTATGAATAATCTCTTTGTCTATTCCCCCGCCATTGTCTATGACTTCAATCATCAAGGTGTCGTTTTTGTGTTGACTTTGAATGGTGATACACTTTTTTAAGGCACTGTTTTGGTGTTTCAAAAGCGCATCTTTGGCATTATTGATAAGGTTAATGATGACTTGCTCAAACTCTGATTTAAAGTTCACCAGATAAATATCACTGCCAATTGTATTTGAGATGGTGATATTATGCGCATTTAACTGTGCTTCAAGTAAGTTTAACACTTTGGTGATGCTGGTTTTAATATAAAACTTCTCTTTACTTTTGTTGGGTTTAAAAAAGTCTCTGAAATCGTCAATCGTTTGACTCATTTGCAAGATAACTTGATTGCTTTTTTCTCTGAACTCTTGGAGGGCATTTTGGCTTAAATCTTTATTGGATTCCAAAGCAAGATTATATAAAGAGAGCGTATTTAAAGGTTGCCTCCATTGGTGGGCGATGGCACTGATCATTTCACCCATGGCGGCTGATTTGGATTGAGTGAGCAACATTTCATCTTTTTGTCTTAGCTGTTCAACTTGTTTTTTGACATTTTCTCTTAATTCCTCTTCATACAGTACTTGCGTGGTAATATCATTGAGCGTTACAAGATAGCCTTTGTTGGTGTCATCCAAATCGATTTGTTTAAGAACAATTTTAAAATGATAAAACTTATTCTCTATTTTTATTTTGACTTTGTAATCTTTATCACTATTTAAAAGTGTATTGACCCATTCCATTTCGTAGGAATTATTCACATATAAATAGCGGTCATCGTCTTTTTCTTCACAAAAGAGTTCACAAATACATTTATGTTGTAATTTAAATTGCTCCAGTGTTTTTCCAAAAAATCTTTCAAAAGCCCCATTGACTTCAATGAGCTCTTTACCATTATTAATTAAAATCATATTTTTTACACTGTCAAAAATGGTATCAAGTTTTTGTTTGTGAATATGCAGTTGCACGATGTTGGTATGTTCTTTATCCACATCAACTATTACACCCACTATTTTAGTCTCTGTTTCCATTTGAATGTATTTACATGAAAGATGAAAATGTTGGTAGCCCTGCTCTTTTGTTTTTAATCTTAAAACCATTTCAAAAAGGGTTTTCTCTTTTAAAAATTTAGTGTAGGAGGTATTATATTTTTCAACTTGTTCTTTTTGGATTAAATTTTCAATAAATGCTTGTACATCGTTTTCATAAATCGAGATTTCATTTTTTGAATACCCCAGTATTTTGGCAAATTTTGTACTTAAAAATCCTTTTTTATTGGTATGAATGAAATACTCAAAAATCCCACCATTGGTAGCTTCTAATGCGGTTTCAAATCGTTTGGTTGTCAGTACAAGTTTCTCTTTTTGCCGTTTAAGTAAGGTATTTGCTTTTTCTAAGTCAATCGATTTAGAACGCATCTCTTTGTTGATGTGGTCAAGTTCACTGTACGCAGTTTGTAGCTCCTCATTGCTGCTTTGCAACTCTTCGTTGCTTGTTTCAAGCTCTTCGTTGCTGCTTTGCAACTCTTCATTGCTGCTTTGCAACTCTTCGTTTAAACTTTGCATCTCTTCGTTACTGGTTTCAAGCTCTTCAATAACCGTTTGTAGATGTTCTTTGGTGCTTTTAAGTTCAAACTCCAACTCTTTGGTTTTGAAGTTTTCTGTATCATCATCGATAATGGCACCCATTGCTCTTACTTCATGCTCTTTTTCTTCAAGAAAACTCACCAAATAGAGTTCTTTATCGGTAATATTTAATAAAGGCGTGACAATAATTTGAACAAATAAGATGTTGTCATCCTCTCCAATAAATCGTATAAATCGGCTTTTTTTACTTGCTTTTTCTTTAAGTGCCGTGTGCAAAACAGAACGAAGCTCTAAATTAAGCTGTTCATTGACCATTTTAAAGATATTAAAACTGGCAATTCCCATGCCAACTTTTAAATATGGGAAAAGTTCTTTTTGAAAATATAAAATATCATGACTGGTATTAATCACCACCGTGTTGGGCAAAAACAGATTGGTAATCGTATCTTTGGTCGCTTCTTGGATAGTGTATTGTGTATCTCTGTGATGGGTTGTTGGAATATCATAGGTGGTATGTTTTGGCTGATATTGATAGCTTGATAACGAAGTGGTTTTGGTCAGTTGGGCTTTGTATATTTTATCTTTTTTGTCCACCACATCAAACAGTGTACTGAATTTTCCCACCGATTCAGACTTACCTAAAAACAAAATCCCGTTGGTATTGAGTGCATAATGAAAAACGGGAAAAATCTTCTCTTGAAGTTTTTGATTAAAATAAATCAGTAAATTTCGGCAACTTATCATGTCAAGTCTTAAAAAAGGAGGATCTTGATTGATGTTATGGTGTGAAAAAATCACCATGTCACGGATGGTTTTTATCACATGATAGTGTTGCCCTTGTCGTACAAAATATTTTTTTAAAATGCTGTCATCTAGGTCTTGGAAACTGGCTTCAGGATATTTGGCTTTTCTGGCAACATCAAGGGATTCATCATCAATATCCGTTGCAAATATTTGGATTTTATAGTTAATCAGTTTTAAACCTAAAATTTGGTGCAAAAGTATCCCAATGGTGTACGCTTCTTCTCCCGTTGAACATCCTGGAATCCACACTCGTATGGTCTGTTTGTCTTTGAGGTTTTCCAACATTGAAGTCACGGTGAGTTTAAGATTATCAAATGCCTCTTTATCTCTGAAAAAGTACGTTACGCCTATGAGAATATCTTGATACAAGGCATTGGCTTCGGATTTGTTGGTTTTAAGATAGGTAATATAATCGCTCATGGCTATGATTTTTAACGCTGCCATTCTTCTGGCAAGCCTTCGTCTAATCGTTGATATTTTGTAATCTTTAAAATCAACCCCTTTTTTCTCTTTGATAAAAAGAAAAATATCATCAAATCGGTTGATTTTTTGTTCATATTTTTCATCAATTTTTATCTCACCTTGAGAGTATTTTGTGATATTATGAATCTCTTGAACAATATGTTCTATGGGTAAAACAAAGTCAACATTACCTGTATTTATGGCTGAAATCACCATCCCATCGTATTTGGCACTTTCAGGCTCTTGGGCGATGGTAATGCCACCTTCTGCTTTAATGGCACGAACTCCATGACTTCCATCACTTCCTGTACCACTTAAAATAATGGCAATGGCATTCTCTTTTTGATCTCTGGCAAGAGATTCAAAAAATATATCAATAGAGGGTTTTGGACCAATTTGCGATAAAGGGGGTTTCAAATAGAGTTTTCCATTTTGTATGGTGACATCGTGATTGGGTGGTGTGATATATAAAATCTCTGGTTCTATTTGTGAGCCATGTTGAACTTCAACTATTTTTTTGCTGGTTTGACGACTGAGTAAATCCACCATCATTGATTTGTATGTGGGTGAAAGATGCTGAGCTAAGATAAAGGCACAACCACTTTTTTTAGGAAGAAGTTTGACAAACTCTTGTAAGGCTTCCAGCCCACCTGCACTTGCACCAATTCCAACAACAATAAATGACTTTTTCGTTTGAGTGTTCATAATACCTAGAATCCTTATAAAAGAGAAGTCTATCAAATTTTTTGAGTTCTAAGTATTAAAAAATTATAAACTAGATGTAAAAATACGACAAAACAATAGGTGTTATAAATCAAAAATAGATTTTATATAGACTCTTTTCCCTATTTTAAACTCTTTAGGTGATTGGTTGAGATATTTCTTAAACGTTTTATAAAAATGTGAATAGTCATAATAGGGGTCGATTTTTACGATTTTAAAATGGTTTATTTTTGTGTATAAAATACTGATGGTGTGTTGAAACTTGATAATATTTGATAAACTCTTTTGGGGTGAGTTGTGTAATGGCCTTAAAATCTCTTTGCAGTGTTCTGATGTGTAGGTCAGAAGTTTGAGCGACGTTGAGAAGTGAAATATTTCCTTTGGCTTGTATAATCATATTACAAGCATCAACGACTTTATTTTGAATGGCAGCTAAATGAGTGAGTTCTATGATAAAAAGCTCAATCAGTTTTTTCTTTTGAGGAAATGTTTTGGTGTTTTTAAACATCTGATGTAACAACTCAAACGTTTGATGAAACTTATCTTCATCTTGTTTAAAAAAGTACAAACTAAAAGGTTTAAATCGTACGATAAAATACTCAACCTCTTTTTTTAAAGCGAAGGTATATTGTTGTTTAATCTGCTCTTTTGTGATGATGTGTAAACTATCACCATGATAAATCAAATAATCGGCCCCATCGGGATAGAAGAAAATTGACTCACCTTCAATCTTTGATTTGAGATAAACAAACGAGTAAATATAATTTTTTAAAAAATTTACGGCTTTGTACTCTTGATATATTATCAATTCAATCCTTGTTTTGTGTATCTTTTATGGAAGTTAAAGAGAGTAATTCTACAATAAAAAAGTTTGTTTAAATGAAAGCTAAGATAAAATTCCCAAAAATAAAAGGTTATAAATGGTTTTATATGCTTTGGCTATTGTAGCTGGTTTTGCTTTACTGGTTTGGAGTGCTGATCGTTTTGTTGATGGAGCTGCTTCTACGGCAAAACATTTGGGAATGCCCTCACTGTTAATTGGTATTTTAATTGTTGGTTTTGGAACCTCTGCTCCTGAAATGGTGGTTTCAGCCATTGCTGCATTAGAAGGAAATCCTGCGTTAGCATTAGGCAATGCCTTGGGCTCAAATATTGTTAATGTTGCCCTAATTTTAGGGGTTACAGCACTTGTCTCTCCTATTATTGTACAATCACAAATTGTGAAAAAAGAGATTCCTTTATTATTGGTTATTGTTTTTGCCAGTGGATATTTACTCATCGACAACCAACTGACCTTTGTAGAAGGTATTGTATTATTGTTTTGTTTTTTTAGTTTAATTGGTTGGTCGATTTTTTCAGCCATAAAAGGCAAAGGCGATGCCTTGGAAGATGAAATAGATGATGAATTAAAAGAGCACGCAATGAGCTTAAAAATGGGAATTATTTGGCTTATTATTGGATTGGTGTTGCTTATTGGAAGTTCAAGAATTCTTGTTTGGGGTGCAGTAGGTGTTGCCCATGAATTTGGGGTGAGTGATTTAATTATCGGACTTACGATTGTGGCACTGGGAACTTCACTTCCTGAATTAGCAGCTTCTGTTATAGCTGCACGTAAAGGTGAACACGATATTGCTATTGGAAATGTGGTTGGCTCAAACATGTTTAATATTTTAGCCGTGATTGGTATCTCAACCGTTATTAGCCCTATGAATGATATAGCTTCTGAAGTACTCAACCGAGATTGGATTGTAATGTTAGCCTTAACCATCGCTTTATTCGTTATGGCGTATGGATTTAAAGGAAAAGATGGAAAAATAACCCGAGTAGAAGGGGTTATTTTGATTCTTTGTTATGTAGCTTATAATTCATATTTGGGATATACGTTGTATTAAAATTTAGGGTTAGGCGTTAGAATCCTAGCCCTCTTTTTAGCTTTTTGATAATTTGTATTTTTGTTCTTCTTTTAATCTTTCTGCAATCCAAACTTTAATGATTGATTGTCGTGTAACCCCAATATTTTTAGCTTCTTGGTCAAGTAACATCAAAATATTTTCTGGAAAATCTACATTGATTTTTTTTGTTTTTATTGCTTTGTCAAAATCAGCTAGTTTCATCGATTTTCCTTCATCTAAATAAGAACTTATATCTTCATAGTTATCAAACTTTGTATCAAATTCTTCAGTTGTTATTTTTTTCATAAATTTTTTCCTCATTATTTCGACAGCGTCTTACACTGATAATACGATACTTTTCATCTCTTATCGTAAAAATAGCTACAAAACATTTATCTTTTAATTTTGAAATAAGTGCATATCTCATTTCCCCATCAATATCTTTGGCAGGTACTACGCTGGCATTATTGTTCCATAATAATTTAGCTTCTTCAAAAGCAATACCATGCTTCTGTTTGTTTTTTATACTCTTTTCTTTATCGTATTCAAAATACATTTTAGTCCTAAAAGTATAGAAAAGATATAATAATTATATTTAAATAACATATTAATGTCAATAATAGTATATTTTTTCTATTTTATTTTTAGTATCCTATTATATTTTTGGATGAAGTCGCAAAAATATTACATTGTGTAATGTTTTTATGACCATAATTGCAATTTAGGCAAATGCGAAACCGCTTTTAAAATATCCGTTTTTGAAATAATCCCCAACAAAACATCTTCTTCATCCACCACAGGAATTGCATCGAGTTTGAAATCAAGCATCACTTTGGCAACTCTTCTTATGTCCGAAATGGGATCGGCTGTGATAATTTCAGGTAAAAAAACATCTTCCAATTTTCTATTTAAAATCTCTTTTGCATTGTCGGTATCATTCATTAAAAGATTTAATATGATTTTTTTATTGATTAAACCAATGATTTTTTTGCCAAAAGAGACAATAGGCATTTGAGCGACTTTATTCTCTTTCAAAAGATCATAAGCCTCTTGTAGCGTGGATTGGGTGTCAATACAAATCAAATCCTTGGTCATAATATCTTTGACTTGATAAACAGGTTCTGAGGTATCCATATTTGCCATTTTTTTGTAAGAATTAAGTGCTTCATCATTGTTTTGAGAATTCTTTTTGTTTGAAAAATCATTAATAAACCCCTCATCGGGTTTAAATCTCGATTCACTCGATTCATCAATATTTTTAAGATTGTATAAATTGTCAGCCGTACTTCTAAAACCAACACTTCCATTGTTGTATATGGTAAACATCTGTTTCCTTTAAAAATTTTATTATGTACTGTAGGGTTAATTCTAGCATTTAGTTATTGAATATACAAGGATAATATTTAATATCTCTCTTGAAAACCACAAGGGTTTCCGCTTTTTACTTTTTAATGGTAAAAAGTAACAAAAAGCCACCAACGAAGCTTCAAAGCCCATGGGGTTTCCTCACTTATTATTTTTCTTTTCTGAGTCGCAAAACTCATAAATAAATGTGCATTTAGCACATTTATTTACTCAAACAGTTGCAACTCTTTTCCGAAAAGAAAAATAAACGTTCGGCTTTTCAGATGTTGGAAAGAATGGGATAAGGACATTGTCATATTT
>JBAYZM010000014.1:0-19636 GCA_041672515.1 Arcobacteraceae bacterium | reverse complement strand
TCCACCGATACTTTTACCAGCTTTTATATCTTTAGCAAACTGCTCAACATCTATCTCTATATTCATCTGTGCGTCCTTTGGTATTATTTATTTTACCAGTTTGACACAGATTTTTGAACAGTCCCAGAACATTCAAAGAACTTTTAGCACTTCAAGTTGAACCTATCACATATAATGTATTGAAACCGTTATCAAACGGCTAAAAACATTAAACAAATTGATTGAACCTATCACATATAATGTATTGAAACGTCGCTTGTGTTTGTATCTCTATTTTCTCTATTTTTTGAACCTATCACATATAATGTATTGAAACCCAAAAATTGCCATATCAACATCAGCTGTTGTGTCTCTTGAACCTATCACATATAATGTATTGAAACTTGCTAAAAAATGTGCTTGAACTATCTGTTAAATTTATTGAACCTATCACATATAATGTATTGAAACCCTGAATAGATAACTTTATATCTTTCTTGAACTGCTTTGAACCTATCACATATAATGTATTGAAACTCAAAAAGCGAAATGGCACTTAATCGAGAACTCGAATTGAACCTATCACATATAATGTATTGAAACAATTTAGCTTTATTTTCTAAAGTTTCTATGCTAGATTGAACCTATCACATATAATGTATTGAAACCAAGAGAATGGTGTGAAATTACATCATCAACCAAATTGAACCTATCACATATAATGTATTGAAACTTTGCTAAAAATCTTAAATAAAATCTGATTGTTGCTTGAACCTATCACATATAATGTATTGAAACCTTGAAGCTCCATTGTTATATGCACAACCTAAGTCCTTGAACCTATCACATATAATGTATTGAAACACTATTGTATCAAGTTCACCAGCTTCTAAGGGTATTTGAACCTATCACATATAATGTATTGAAACAAACAATCCCGAATATAAAGCTGAATATGCAAGTTATTGAACCTATCACATATAATGTATTGAAACAGAAATTACGAATGAACATAACTCTATGGAAGCATTGAACCTATCACATATAATGTATTGAAACAGAGTAAAAATTCTATTTTCTTGAAACGATTGAACTTTTGAACCTATCACATATAATGTATTGAAACCCAGCTATGATTGTATTTTGTTCTTTTGACCAAATACTTGAACCTATCACATATAATGTATTGAAACTTAAAAGAGAATTGTTAAGTTTTGCACCAACTGCTTGAACCTATCACATATAATGTATTGAAACACTGTTAAAAGTTCTAATTCTTCTTGATTCATTCTTTGAACCTATCACATATAATGTATTGAAACATAATAACAATAACCCCACGACCGAACGCCATCATGTTGAACCTATCACATATAATGTATTGAAACTGCTATACCTCTCACTAATTTAACCATCTCTTCAACTTGAACCTATCACATATAATGTATTGAAACAAAAATAGTAATACTACTTTTAATAGTTCTTATTTTTGAACCTATCACATATAATGTATTGAAACAAGATAGAATTTATCAAGTCAAATATTTAAACAAATTGAACCTATCACATATAATGTATTGAAACTTAAAACAATCAAAACTACTATTAAAACAACTTTTTGAACCTATCACATATAATGTATTGAAACTTTAGCGATTAATGGTACACCCATTTATACAATTTTGAACCTATCACATATAATGTATTGAAACTTTTTTAAAAATTCTAAGTTATTGATTGTGTCAGTTTTTGAACCTATCACATATAATGTATTGAAACGGTGCTAAATTGGGAGGAGAAGCTGCAGGAAAAGTTGAACCTATCACATATAATGTATTGAAACATAAATTTGAGTGTTTTTAGAGAGGCTCTTTTATTGAGTTGAACCTATCACATATAATGTATTGAAACTCTGTATTAGTTGAAAGAAAGCCATATCCTAAAAGTTTGAACCTATCACATATAATGTATTGAAACTCCTTTAGAACAGTTTGAAACTCAATTTGTTTTTCTTGAACCTATCACATATAATGTATTGAAACAGCTATTGGTGCTGTACCTTTAGAGGGACACGATGTTGAACCTATCACATATAATGTATTGAAACCAGTGAAGCAGTATTAAATCGTAAATTTATGGAAATTGAACCTATCACATATAATGTATTGAAACTAAATCAGCGAGTTTGAACTTTGTACACCTGTTGTTGAACCTTGAACCTATCACATATAATGTATTGAAACATATACTCTTCATCAAGGGGCTTATGATTTTCTATTGAACCTATCACATATAATGTATTGAAACAATATTACTGCAACTAAAAAAGTTGAATTTCAACCTTGAACCTATCACATATAATGTATTGAAACAATGGAGAAGAAAACACATCGATTTGGGATAAAACTTGAACCTATCACATATAATGTATTGAAACACAATTAACAGAATTTTTAAAAGAAGTTCAGGAAGAGTCGAACCTATCACATATAATGTATTGAAACAGGGGTTACAAACAAAATGTTTGAATTTGAAGAAATTGAACCTATCACATATAATGTATTGAAACAAGAGGAGCAACTGCTATTGACACAACTGCAAATGTTGAACCTATCACATATAATGTATTGAAACAGCGATTCAATATCTTTTTGTGAGGCGAAGTGATTTTTGAACCTATCACATATAATGTATTGAAACTTTTTTATTATTACGATTTCTCGTGGGTCAAAATTTGAACCTATCACATATAATGTATTGAAACCCACTTGCAAAAGCCATAGTAACAGGCTGTTTCTTTTGAACCTATCACATATAATGTATTGAAACATTCCTACACAATCCTCTGACTCAGTTAGCATTCCTTTGAACCTATCACATATAATGTATCAAAATCTTACCGTTATTTTATTACGCACATACAAACTCATTGGTACTGTTATTAATGTGTGGTTAATTGTTTACTTTGATTTAACATAAAGATATTTTTGATAAAATCACGCATTAAATAAATCTCAAGGTTAAGAAATGCAACTTATTATTAATGGGGAAACCAAAGAGTTTGAAGAGGGAACTTCTTTGCAAAGGGTGATTACGGCTTTACAAATTGAAGACAAAGTTATGGCAGCTGCGGTGAATATGCAAATCGTTAAAAAAGATGATTGGGGCAATTTTAGGCTTCATGACAGCGATAAATTGGAACTTTTACAATTTGTAGGTGGCGGATGAGTATGATTTCAGATATTAATTCAGTCTGTACGTATTGTGGTGTGGGATGTGATATTACTGCACAAGTGCAAGACAACAAGATATTAAAAATTTATGCCCAAAATGATGGGTATGTTTCGCAAGGAAAACTCTGTATTAAAGGGAAAAGTGGCTTTGATTTTGTCCACAGTCCCGTGCGTATTCGTAATTGTCGAGTCAAAAAGAGTTTTATTGAAGCCAATTTAGAAGATTTGCCACGAGAGTTAAAAGCACGGGCAAAAACGCTCAAATCGTTCGATGAAACTTACTTTGAAACACCGTATGAGTTTACGACTTCTTTGGCGGCTTGGAAATTGTTGCAGATTAAAGAAAAATATGGTCGCCACGCTTTTTGTGGAATGGGAGGCGCTCGAACATCGTGTGAAAGTTCGTATATGTTCCAAAAATTTGTACGAGAGGCGATGGATTCACCTCATGTGGACAACTGCGCACGAGTATGTCATAGCCCAAGTTTAAAAGGCATGAAAACGGCTATTGGAGAAGGAGCTGCTACGAATCCTTTTGATGATATTTATGAAACTGAAAATATCATTGTGATGGGATCAAACACCACCGAAGCACACCCGATTGTATCCAATCGAATTATCAAAGCAGCACGTGATAAAACGGCGCAATTAACCGTTATTGATGTACGACAAATCCAATTAGGAAAGTTCGCAACCCATGAATTGGTTATTCCTTATGAAGCCAATTTACTCATTTTAAATATGATGGCGTATGTCATTTTAAGTGAACGATTGTACAACAATGAATTTATCGACAGTCGCACGAAAGGCTTTGAAGAGTATAAAAATGCTATTTTAAATGATGAATTTGCCAATCCAGAGTATATGAAAAACATAAAAGGTTATGAAGTTTTAGCCGAACAAATTCCTTTGATTGCTCGAGCGTATGCGACCAAAAAATCAATGTTTTTTTGGGGATTGGGAATTACCGAGCATTTAGATGGTTCGTATGCCGTTATGGCGATTACCAATTTAGCCATGCTCACGGGCAATATTGGGAAAAAAGCGGTTGGACTTATGCCATTGCGAGGACAAAACAATGTTCAAGGTGCTTGTGATACGGGGTGTTTACCTTACTTCGACCCCGATTATAAAACCCCTAAAGAAATAGGTCTTATGACACCTCAGCTTATTGATGAAATGATTGCAGGCAAAGTTAAAGCCATGTACGTTATGGGCGAAGATATTGCACACATTCACCCCAATCAAAACAAAGTGCATAAAGCATTAGAAAACTTGGAACTGATTATTTCCAATGAGCTGTTTATGAATGAAATTACCAAAAAAGCGGACATTGTGTTTGGCGTAAAATCGGCGTATGAAAAAGTGGGTGTGTACGTCAATGCCATGCGACGACTTCACCTTTCACAACCCTTAGTCGAAGCCGATATGCCAGATGACTGGGAAGTTTTACGAGACATCGAAAACAAAATTACGGGTGATTTTGTGTACGCTTCAAGTGAAGAGGTTTGGAATGAAGCCAAAGAAGCCGTAGGCACACGATACAGTGGTGCGACGTATCATAAACTTTCTAAAAATAGAAACCGAGGAATGCAATGGCCCATTGCTAAAGAAGACACTCCTATTTTACACATCGATAAATTCAGAACCGAAGATGGAAAAGGCACATTTCTTTATCATCAATATCGCTTGCGAGAACAAATCAAAAAACTCGTACACGATGAGTCCTTTGCACCCAATGAGTTTTATTTAACCACGGGAAGAACGATTGTGCATTATAACAATGCCGCACAAACCGTGCAAAGTGAAAACCTCAACAGCAAATACGATAAAGATATTATCTTAGCCTCAATTGAAGACAAAGAGCGAATTGGAAGCCATCATGTGGTTTTAAAAACGCAATATGGGCAAAGTGCGATTATGCCCATAAAGTTTGTCAAAACCATTAAACCCAATACGTTGTTTACGACCTTTCATCATGCGGCTTCAAAAGTGAATTTTCTTTTTGGAGATGAGTGCGATGAACTCATTATGACTGCACGGTTTAAATCCATACGAGTCGAAGTTGAGCCGGTCTAAAGGGGATATTGCCGAACAACAGTCGTGTGAATTTCTCATTTCACACGGCTTTACCATCATTGAACAAAATTTTTATGCGAAAAAACTGGGGGAAATAGACATTATTGCTTTAAAAGATGGGGTCTATCACTTTTGTGAAGTCAAATCTGCGCCTGACTATGAAACGGCTGTTAATAATATCAATCCCTCAAAACTCTCTAAACTCAAACGAAGTGTTGATTACTATTTACAAACCAAAAAACTTGACGTGGCGTATGTGATTGACGCACTAATTGTAGTGGACAATCACATTGAATTTTTAGAAAATATTACGCTTTAGTCTCTTGTAAAAAAGCTTCTAATGTTCTAAACTCTTCTATGTTTTTAGGCTCAATTTTTAGAATTTCTGCTAAAGATTTTACACCCATAGACAATAAATACTGTAAATTGGTATCAAATGTGGCTTCTTCAATCACATAAATTTTATCTTTATGTACTTCAAACATATACCCACCATTAGGAATGGGTGTCATTGAAAGCGTTACGGTATAATGGTCTTTGAGTACACTTTGTTTGGTGGAATACATTAAACCAATATTATACCCTTCATTGGCAAAACCACGAATAAGCACCACTAAGACTTTTTTTTCACCCGATTTTGAGGTGTTAAAAATATCAATCAACTCTTTTATCGTGCCATATCCTGGGATTTTAGCGTAGAGTTTTTCGATAAAATCACTCAAACGCGTTTCGACCAAAGCACCAATTAAATAGGCAATAACTCCTAAAAATACCACTCCAAAAACTGTCCATAAAAAAGGAGAACTTTCAATATTAAATCCCACCGAATTAAACAAAAACGAAGTTAAGTCACTGATATTGTTATAAATCCACAATATAATTAACGTAATTGCCACAATAGGGGCTAACCAAAAGAGTCCTTTAAAAATCGTTGAAAATGCATGGTTTTTACTGGAATTAAAAATATTTTTTATTTTGTTTGGCATAAAAATCCTTTGTGTTCTTTGAAAATACAGAGGAATAATAACACATTTGGATACAAACTATACAACAAATTTATCTGAAATTACAAGAATCTTGATAAAATACCGTATGAATTCAATATTAATTATTATCTTTATCTCTTTGGCTATTGCCACGGTACTTAACATTATTTTAAAAAAGTTATCCATTTCCCATATTATTGGATACATTATCACAGGTACCATTATTAGCACCCTTTTTGACTTTAATTTAGATACCAATTTAGAAGCATTAAATTTAATTGCTGAGTTTGGAATCGTTTTTTTGATGTTTACCATTGGGCTTGAAATGTCGATGTCAAAACTCAAAAAAATGAAAGAGATTCTTTTTTTAAATGGTTTTTTACAAGTAGGATTGAGTGCTTCACTTATTTTTGTCGTTTCACGATTTATTTTTCATATTGACACCAACGCCTCTATTATTATTGCCTTAGCATTTTCGCTCTCTTCAACGGCAATTGTGTTGAGTTATTTCAAACAATCCAAAGATATTTATACGCCTTATGGTGAAAAATCAACAGCGATTTTAATTTTTCAAGATTTAGCGGTTATTCCTATTTTATTGCTCATTAGCTTTTTGTCCAACGACACGTTAAGTTTGAGTGAAGTTCTCATCAATACGCTTCTTGGAGCTTTAATTGTGATTGTTTTTATGTTTACAATAGGTAAAAAAATCGTAACGTGGCTTTTACAATTCTCGTCTCATGCCAAGCTGGAAGAACTTTTCTTAGGGTCGGTGCTTTCTATTGTGATTGGGGCTTCACTTTTAGCGCATCAAATGGGATTTACCTACTCTTTGGGAGCATTTATTGCAGGAATGATAATTGCTGAAACGTCGTACCATGTGAAAGTAGAATCGGATATTGCTTCGTACAAAGATTTGCTTTTAGGAGCTTTCTTCTTTTATGTGGGAACTAAAATTGATATGCTTTTTTTAGTGAGCAACCTGCACTACGTTTTACTGATTTTTATTGGCGTCATGTTCATAAAAGCCGTTATTATTTACTTTATTATCAAACGAAAAGCCAATAAAAGTGACAGTATCAAAGCCTCTTTAGCCTTGTGTCAAATTGGGGAGTTTTCTTTTGCTGTTTTTGCATTAGCCACCAGCAGTAACTTACTTTCAGAAGAGTTGAGTAAATTTCTTATTTTAGTGACGGTTTTATCGATGATTATTACACCATTTATTGTCAATAACATCTATAAACTCGCATCGCATTTTGTTGTTGAGTTTTATGAATCGGATAAAATTACCCCGATTGTGGCTAAAAACCACATTATTATTTGTGGATTTTCTACTTTGGGAAGAATTATTGCCACATCACTGGAAGAAAAAGAGATCCAATTTGTAATTATTTCAGATGATTTACGACACGTATTACTCGCACGTAAACGTGGCTATATGGCGTACTTTGGACACTTAGACAAACTGCCTGTTTTAGAATCACTCAAAGCCGATGAAGCTCGAAGTATTATCATTACACTCAGCAGTGTAACAAAAAAACGATTGATATGTGAAGCCGTTTTGGCGTTTCATAAAGAGGCAAAGTTGATTGTGAAAATTGACTCTATTGATGAAAGAAAAGAGTTAAAAGACCTCAACATCAAAACCTTTGTTCATGCCCAACAAGAGGTGGGTCAACTTTTGGTCAAAGAGAGTTTAAAGCCACTTTAGTATTTCACCTTTAAAATCTTTTTCGCCCCCAATAATAAAATAATACCTCCCACAATAATGGTTGCCGTTACATACAAGGCATAATTGTAATTCCCCGACCAATCAGTTAAAACGACTGCATATAAAGGCGCAATTACTTGCCCTATTCCATACGCAGTCGTTAAAGCGCCCATTAAAATAACAGGATTATTACCTGCTAACTTTCCGCCTAAACTCATAAAAAGTGCAACCAAACCTACAAAGGTTCCTCCATAAAATACTCCCGAAAGAATAATTAACATCGGATTTGCTGTCATGGTAGGAATTAACACGCCAACGGCTTGAATTGCCATGGCAATGATAATGATATTGACATAACCAAAACGTGCGGCTAAACGCATCCAAATGATACACGAGAAAATTCCAGAAATTCCTACAATAAGCCATGTAAGAGAGCCAAATCCTTCTAAGCCTTCAATGGAGTTAATAATATCGGGTAAAAAAGTGCCTTGAATGACAAACCCTACCCCTTCGGTAAAATACGCCGCAATCAAAACAATCACAAACACAGAAAAAATGGATTTATCAATATGATGTTTTTGCGTATGAGTGGTTTGGTTTTTATCAAAATCTAAAATGTACAAAGGATACCACACAATAACTGCCCCAAATAGTGTTAACACCATCCACGCATCTTGCCAAGAACCAGCATTGGCAAAAACAATACGTGTCACAATATCACACACAGCAATCGAAAAACCAATCCCACTAAAGTGAATGCCCATGGCTTTGGTTTTGTCTTCAAATTTGAGTTTACTCATGACAATAGCAGACCCTACAACTAACGCCATAGCCGCTGCAAATCCTGCAACAATTCGAGAAATAAACCAAACTGCATCGTGCGTAGTTGTAGCTAAAATGAGTGTGGTTAAAATGGCTACAACTAAACCTAACCTAAACCATCGCACTTTGGTTTGCATATCTTTAATAAAAATGGCAAAAATGGAACCACTTAAATAGCCTGCAAAATTAACCGACGCCAATACCCCCGCAAAGGTTAACGTCAATCTCTCTTCAAGCATACTGGGCAAAAGTGAAGTAAAAACAAAACGAGCCACACCTACGCCAACAATAAGGGCAATAATACCTGCAATAATAATATTGGTGTTGCTGTTTTTATCTAAAAAGTTCATGAGGATTTCCTTACATTCGTTTGAAGAAAACGAATATGTGTCAAACATTAAATGAATTCTTGAACTACTTTGGATGCCGCTAAAGTAGCAAGAAATTTCATTTAATCTAAACCAATATGATTTAAAATATGGAAGTTTGTATATCAACCATGTAAATGTAACATAGCATTGTAGCAATAATATAGCTTTTTTTTAAAATTTATCATTAATTAGATATAATATAGGATTAATCATAGGAGATTTTTTGTACGACAAAGAGTTAAATGCCATAAAAAAGTCAAATCGCTACCGAGAAAGAACCATTACAAACGATACTCTTATCGATGCTGCTTCCAATGACTATTTAGGATTAGCCAACCATAAAATTTTGTTTTCCAATGCCTATGAAAAAGTTTTACAACACACCTCTCATGCGCCAAAGTCATCTTTGTTGGTCAATGGATACAGTGTAATCCACAAAGAGTTTGAAGAAGCTTTATGTCAAGCCAACCATTTTGAAGATGGCATTGTTTTAGGCAGTGGATTTTTAGCCAACATTTCCCTCATAGAAGCCTTAGTACGTAAAAAAGATGTGTTGCTAATGGATGAAGAGTACCATGCCAGTGGCATGGTGGCTTCTAAACTTTTAAATAAATCGCAAGTTTTTTTATTTAAACACAACGATGTTGAAGATTTAAAAGCCATACTTTCACAACTCAATCAAACTAAAGTCAATCGAATCATTATTGCCATAGAGGGCGTTTACTCCATGCATGGAGATATTGCTGCCAAAGAAATTTTTGAGATTGCTGATTTTTACAAGGCTCTTTTAATTGTCGATGAAGCTCACAGCAGTGGAGTCATTGGCAATAACTTACTGGGAATTTTTGACTATTACGGCATTACCCCTAAGAAAAACCACATTAAAATGGGAACATTAGGCAAAGCGTATGGCAGTTACGGGGCGTATATTTTAGCCTCTTTTGAAATTATTGATTTTTTACTCAATAAAGCCAAAGCCATTATTTACACCACGGCATTATCGTTGTTTGATACAGCATTGGCGCATGAAAGTTTAAACTATATTTTAGAGCATACCAATGAATTAAAAAACGATATTCAAAGAAATATGGGAATTATCCAAACTTATTTACCTATCAAAGTGCAAAGCCTCATTGTTCCCATTCCCATTGGCGACAATGCCAAAGTTCTCGAGATTCAAAAAGAGTTACTCTCTTTGGGATATATGGTGGGTGCTATAAGACAACCCACAGTTAAAAAAGCTATAATTCGAGTTATTGCAAAAACCAATATCAAAGAAAATGAGCTCATTACTCTGTCAAAACTATTACAACAAAAGGTTTATCATGCACAGAATTAAACAGTTAATTAAAGGCAATGAAAAATTCAAAAGCCTCTATTTTCCCTCTTTTGAAGAAGATTTAAAACGTTCAATCCAAATAGGACAAAAACCAGAGATTCTTTTTATAGGGTGCAGTGACAGTCGAGTCACTCACGATTTAATGCTCGATACCAAACCAGGAGACATGTTTGTTTTACGAAACGTGGGAAACTTTGTGCCCCCATTTAAAGCCGACAATGACTTTCACGGAAGTGCAGCAGCCATTGAATATGCTGTTTCCGTTTTAGAGGTTAAAGATATTATTGTGTGTGGACATTCGCATTGTGGTGCTTGTCAAAGTTTATACAACGAAATCCCCAATGATACTTCACTCGTGCACATTAAAAAATGGCTTGAACTGGGTCAAAAAGCAAAAGAGTTTACACTCAAAAATATTACTGATCCCAACGACAAAGAAGAGTTGTATCGACAAACAGAAAGAAACTCTATTTTGTATCAAGTGGAAAATCTCTTTTCGTATCCTGCCGTAAAAGAGCGCGTAGAAAATAAAACATTAAAAATACATGGATGGTACTATTCGATTGAAACAGGAACGATTGAATATTACGATTTAGAAGAGAAAAAATACAAACCATTAAAAGGGTTATTATAATGAGTCAAACCATAGAAATACGAAAAATCCCAAAAAAACATATTATTGCCATTGCGCTTACCATAATTGTGGGAGTGGCTTTTTATGCCATCAGTACCAAACTCAAAGAAGAAAAACTTCGAGAAATTTTAGCCACATTGGGTCATGCCAATATTAGTGGTATTACAGTATTTAAAACCCATAAAGTTGAAGATACGGAAGTCAAAAGAAAAGGCACACTCTACTCTTTAGAGTTTACCGATTTAGAACAACAAAAAGTGTGTCGAGGATTTGTGTTATACAGTTATAAAAAAGAGTACAGTAAGGATGTTGAGTGCAAATAATCATTGATAAATTGGAAAATAATCAGCGATTAAGCCAAGAAGAAGCACTCAAGCTTTACGATTTGGATTTGTTTACGCTGGGAAAATATGCCAACGCTATCCGAAGAAAAAAGTTCGGCAATAAAACCTATTTTAACATCAATCGGCACATCAATCCTACCAATATTTGCAAAGATGTGTGCCAATTTTGTGCGTATAGTTCAAGCCGTAAAAATCCCAATCCTTACACCATGAGCCATGAAGAAATTTTACAAACGGTTGAAGACGCCTTAAAAAAAGAGATAAAAGAGGTGCATATTGTCTCTGCCCACAATCCACATACGGGATTAGAGTGGTATTTGGACGTTTTTAAAAAAATTAAAACCGCCTATCCAAAGCTTCATATAAAAGCCCTCACCGCTGCAGAGATTCATTTTTTAAGCACAGAATATGGCTTAAGTTATGAAACCATTATTCAAAAAATGCTTGAGAGTGGCATTGATTCCATGCCAGGTGGCGGTGCTGAAATCTTTGATGAAACGGTGCGGAAAAAAATCTGTGGCGGAAAAGTCAGTTCACAACAGTGGTTGGATATTCATAAACTTTGGCATAAAGCGGGCAAACAAAGCAATGCTACCATGCTTTTTGGGCATATTGAAACACGAGAACACCGGATTGACCATATGATAAGATTGCGAGACTTACAAGATGAAACACAAGGATTTAATGCCTTTATTCCGCTTGTCTATCAAAAAGAGAATAACTTTTTAAAAGTAAAAGAGTATCCCACCGGACAAGAAATCTTAAAAACCTTTGCCATTGCACGAATTGTTTTAGATAATATTCCTCATTTAAAAGCCTATTGGGTGACTTCAAGTATTAAACTCGCCCTCTTAGCTCAAGAGTTTGGTGCCAATGATTTGGATGGAACGATTCAAAAAGAGTCGATTAACTCAGCAGCAGGAGCTTTAAGTGCCAATGGCATGCCCCTAGAACAATTTGTACAAGTCATACAAAACTCAGGATTTACCCCCGTTGAGAGAGATTCGGTTTATAATGAATTAAAAAGTTATGAATGAGTGACGAGTGACAGCCAAAGTCACCTCACCACTCACTACTTACCACTTACTTAATTTATTTTAATTGTCCAACCAGACACAAAGCTGTCATAACTATATTATATAATTCTTCTTGAGATACAAAAATAAATATCTTTAAGGTTAAAAATGAATTTAGTAAAATGGCTCAACACCAATAACATACCCAATCAACGAATTATCTACCATGATAATAGTCATTCTATCAAATCGATAAATATGTTCCGATGCCATCTTTCAAAGTTGCCAAAAGATTTAGAAAATACGAGTAAAGTTCTAAAAATAAATCTTTTTAAAAACTGCTTTAAAACAATACCCAGTATGATTTTTAATTATAAAACTTTAAACTCTTTGTATTTGAAATCTAATGAAATAAAATTTGTATCCAAAAAGATTGCATTTTTAAAAAATCTTAAAAGACTTGAATTGTCAAATAACCAAATAAAAAAGCTTCCTAATGAAATTGGGACTTTACAAAAATTAGAAGTATTGGATTTATGGAGTAACCATCTTCAATATTTACCCAGTAATATTGTAAATCTTTTACATTTAAAAGAGTTATATCTTGATGATAATCACGATTTAGAACTTTCAGAACGACAAAAAGATTGGATTAAAACTCTTCAAAACAGTGGTTGTACAGTACTTTTATAACTATAAATAAGAGAAAATTTTGGTAAGATAAATAAAATGGAGTATATAATGAATCATAATGTAAAAGAAATTATAAATATTAGCTGGGAAGGACCTTTTAGTATTGAAGAAATTTTAGAAAGCACTATTGACAATCAAAAATTTGATGTAAAAAGTAGTGATATAGGATTATATCAAATTTATGGCTCCCATCCATTATATGGAAGTGATGTCTTAGTATATATAGGGAGAACACAAAATAGAAATGGTTTTAAATCAAGACTAAAAGATAGATGGGTTATCGATAATGGAAACGATTCTAACAATGTAAAGATTTATTTAGGTACGATTTTTAGTGATTTTAAACAATACACTAATGAAGAAATAAATACTTGCATTAAAAAAGCAGAAATTTTAATGATTAATGCCTTAAAACCTGCATTTAATTCTTCAAATATTCAAAGTGCAAAAGATTTTGATGGAGATTATATTGTGTATAATCATGGAAGTTATCGTAGTTTATATCCTATTTTTGACAGCGAATATTTTTGGAAATGGTTAAAGAATTTTCTAACTGTTGATAAAATAGCAAAAGATTATAATATTAAGGTAGAAAATGAAGATGAATATTATGGGTTCATTATAGAGGAGTTTAATAATTATACAATTTGGCTTTGTATTGATTATAAAATATGGAATTCAAATAAACATCGTTCCCCTTTATGTTTACAAATACACACAAATACTCAAGATACAATTGAAGCAGTCAATAATTTAAAAGACTTTACAATATTTGATGAGTATGAAGATAATAGTTCTGTTTCTTACTTTTCTTTGGATATTGACATTACAAAAGAAAAAATTGATTCAATTATTAAGAATATTAAACCTTCTTTACATTAATAAGATATAAACATGGCATACAAACAAGACTACGATAAAATTCTCACCAGACTCACCACGATTTTAAGAAGATTACATGAAGGTGAAGCTCTTGGGGTTCAAGAACTTGCCCTTGAGTTTAATGTATCAACACGAACCATACAAAGAGATTTTAATGAACGCTTGATTGCGTTTCCTATTTTCCAAGAAAATAAAAAATGGAAAATGCAAGAGGGATTTAAACTTGAAAAATCAACCTCCATAGAAGAAACCATTATCTTAGAAATCATTGAAAAAATGAGTGAAAATATTGGTGGACAATTTTTCTCAAAAACTAAAAAACTATTACAAAAAATCAAAAATGATGATTACAATCCCTTTTATACCAAGTTGAATTTAGAAGATATAAGTGATAAATTTGAAGAAATACAAAAACTAGAACTTGCCATTAAATCTAAAAAAAGTATTATGTGTAAATATACTATCAATGACACCATAAAAATTAAAATTAATCCACTTAAAATAGTTAATTATGAAGGTTTTTGGTATTTAGTAGCAATTGATACTAAACATAATACATTAAAAAAATATTACTTGAAAAATATTTCCGTAATAAAAACTACAGATGAATCATTCCAAATCACACAAAAGATAGATGATTTTCTTGAAAACTCTATTTCAATCTGGTTTCAAGAAGATATTGAACCTTTTGAAGTTAAACTTTTTATTGATAATGCTATAACCAAATATTTTCACAGAAAACCCATATCTAAAACTCAAGTCATTGAAAAAGAGTATAAAAATGGCAATCTTGAAATAAAACTAACAATTACGCATGAAATGGAAATTTTACCTTTGGTAAAATATTGGATTCCCCACATTAAAATTATTGAGCCAATTTGGTTATCAGACATTTTACATGAACAAATCAATTTATATTATAAGGATAAATAAATGAATTTTAAAAAAATTAATGAATTGCTCTATAATTCAAATAGAGATGAACAACTAAACATAGAAGAAAATGAAAATACGCTTCAAGCATTGATGAAATATAAAGGTTATTATTTTGGTTTTTCAGGTCATTCAAGTGACTTTATTGATACATTAGAAAACTTAACCTCTAAGTTTAAAGCACCGCAAGGGATTTTTATTAAGTTTGTAATCAATCAAAATATAGACGCTTCTGCTTTAGAAAATGTAATGGAAACAATACACAAGTTTATACCACAAACAACAACTTTAGTCTTTGATACGGATATTAACAATACTATAAATTTAGATGAATTTCAATTTCAGATTTTATTAACAGGGATTCAAGAGTAGTAAAAAGTTTTTATAAACGCTTACTTTTTACTACTTATTTCATTCAATTATTTTGATTAAATTGTAATATAAAACTTGTGTGAATCATATTATCAATCTTTTTCATAAAAATTGGATACGTAATATTCATTGAGTATTTTTCTTTATTTAAACGCTCAATAAGAGTAAAAAACTCTTTGGGCTCTTTGTAGGTTACAATGACTTCATAATTAAATGTCGTAATGTCTGACTTAAAATCCGATTTAAAAACAAACATCATATCTTCACCTAAAGCCGAAGCAATAATCGATTCAACCTGTTGTTTTTCTAAAAACCCCGTATTGCTGTACGCTGGTGCAACCTCTTGTTGTACAGGTGCTTGCGGTATAAATTCACTGTTACTGATAACAGCTTTTAAGGCGCTTGAACCTTGAAGTTCTTCAAATTGAATCGATGAAAATTTATATTGTTGCAACAATTTAGGTTGTATCTCTTTAATATAGGTATCGTCTTCTAAAAGGGTAACCATCATTTTAGAATCATTGACATCGAGTCGTAATTCATCTAAAATCACACTGTAAGGAATCAGGTCAAAAAGCGTTAAAACTCGTTTTTGGATATTGCTGTTTTTAAGCACATGATTAGGCAATGCTGGAATCAATGCCTCTTTTTTTTGTCGTTCAAGCTCTTGCGCGTTTTTATCTTTTTCTAAAAGTATCTCTTCTTTAATAACCTCTTTTTTTATGATCATATAATTATAAAAATAAAATGCACTGAAAGTGATTAAAAGTGTTAAAACGGTCAAGGCGATTAATACAAATTTGCTCTTCTCTTTTTTTCGTGGTTTAATAAAACTTTTTTGCATTCGTTTAGGTTGTTTGGACAATTCATACATATAATCATCAACTGAAATCGGATGATAATTAACTTGAATAAAAAGCTCTTTATGCAACCTTTGAATTTGCTCATCATTGAGTTGTTTAATCATATGCAAAATCGTTACTTTATCGATAAAAACTTTCTCTTTGGTTGCATAAAATTTTTCTAAAACCGAACTGATAATATTTTCAATTTCAAAATAATAAATCTCATCAAAAAGTTTTTGCCCAAAAATCTCATTATCATAAAAATTTGATTTTTGAATCTCTTCAAATGATGTCAATGCTTCAATGCCATAATAGACAATTTGATTGGTTTCATTTAAAATAACAATATACAAAGAGTTGTTTAAAATAAGACCATTAAGCGTACTCGCACTGGGGTTTTGCTCACAATGTAAATTTAAAATATGAAACGGCGAATAAATATAATCAATGCCTGAAGCTTCAAAAAAATATTTGGTTTCAAAAAGCATACTTTTATCAAGCGCAACATTGTATTCATTGTTAAGCTCGACAACAGCATAAGTATCTGTATTTGCCAATTCAGATTTTAACACCAATTTTTGATCCACAGTATCACACAAAGTTGCGATAAATGTTTGAGGCTCGTTTTGCTCTAATACTTTTAATTTATACACTGCATCTTGCGATATTGTGTTGCTATTAACCACAAAAGATGACTGCTCGGCTTTAACAATATCATCATTGACCAACAACTTATAATCAAACTTAAGCTGATTATAATAGCGTATAATACTAATATATTGAGAACTTTTACTAAACATATTCCCTCGATTATTTCATTGCATTTTCTTGCAATTTTACTTTTATTAAATTTTTCGCATCTTCCAATTCTAAACTGTCTACACCAAAAGGGTCACTGACATAAAAATGAATCGTTCCAAATGGTTTTGGTACAATAAATTTATCCCAAGAATTCAACTGCCAATATTTTGTCGGTTTACAATTAAATGCTAGAATCTTAGCATTTGTTTTCTGAGAGATTGCTACAATCCCATTAGCCACGCTGTGTCGCGGACCTTTGGGACCATCAGGGGTAATAGCAATGTCATCTCCACCTTTTAATTCTTTAATCGCATTAATTAACGCTTTTGTTCCACCTCTGGTACTTGACCCTCGAATGGAGTAAATTCCTAAATATTCTACCGTTTTAGTAATCGCTTCTCCGTCTTTGTGTTCACTTATCATGGCACTGACTTTACCTTGCGGTTTAAGCTTTCGATAATTAAACGGTTGCATTAAAAGTTCACCGTGCCAAAAGGTTACAATGTAAACTTTGTCATTTAAAACTTTAGGGTGATGAAATACTTTTTTATTGGTGACATAAATCATTCTGACTAATATTTGCAAAATAAAAGGAACTATTGTCGTTTTAAAAAAATATTCCATTATGCGCTTACCACTTCGCCTTTGAGCGATGTTCGTGTGGCGCTTATAATTTTCACGTCCACGAGTTTCCCCAATAATTCATCACTTCCTTTGACAAAAACTTGACAATAATTATCACTAAAACCTAAAATCTCACCGTTGGGTTTTAAATTCTCAAACAGCACTTTCATGGTTTTACCAATATTGGAATGCATGTGTTGACTTTGGTGTTCTTTGTGCAGGTCAATCACTTGGATTAATCGCGCGCTTCCAATGGCATCGGGAATTTCTTTTTCTTTAAGTTCCAATGCTGCCGTATTGGGTCTGGGTGAATATTTAAAGTTAAAAATTTGGTCAAACCTAACTTGATTGATAACATCCAAAGTATCTTCAAAATCCTCTTGTGTTTCACCCGGAAATGCCACAATAATATCCGTCGTAATTCTTACTTCTGGCACCAATTCTCTTAATTTTAACGCCCTATTTAAAAACCACTCTTTTGAGTAGCCTCGCTTCATGGCTTTTAAAATCGAAGTCGAACCACTTTGCAAAGGCATATGGATGCATTTTGAAATTTTAGGATTTCGCGCAAACTCTTCAATAAACGCATCGTCCATGTGTAAAGGGTGTGGCGAAGTAAATCGAATACGCTCCAAGCCTTCAATTTTTGAAATATCGTGAAGCAGTTGCGTAAAACTTGTTTTGTCTCTTCCATCACTAAAACGTCGCCCGTAAGAGTTGACATTTTGCCCTAAAAGCATCACTTCAACCGCCCCTTTTTTGACATCTTTGCTGATTTGTTCAATAATCATTTCAGGAGGAATAGAGATTTCATCGCCCCTTGTAGCAGGAACAATACAATACGTACACTCTTTGTCGCATCCTATTGAAATATTGACCGACGTTTTGTACAAAGAGGTTTCGCTTCGGGCAAAGTCATAACTGCTGTCGTCATTGCTGATGTCAATTTCAACTGCCCCTTTGGTATCAATAATTGTAGAAATTTTTGAAATATTTCGAGCACCTAAGACAAAATCGACATACGGTGCTCTTTTAATAATGTCTTTTCCTAAATGACTGGCCGTACAACCACACACTCCAATTTTAGCCCCCTCTTTTTTCTTCGCATTAAATTGACCTATTTCAGAAAAAAGTTTTTGAACGGGTTTTTCTCGCACGGAGCAGGTATTAATAATAATTAAATCGGCTTCTTCAAGAGTTGGTGTGAGAGTATAGTTTTTGTGTTTGTTTAACTCAGCGACAATGTGCGCTGAGTCGTTGTCGTTCATTTGACAACCCAATGTTTCTATAAATAGTTTTTTTGATTCTTCGTTGTGTTGCATTAATATTTTAATCCCATTGCCTAAAGCGTATGTACCTCATACATATACTCATCGTCTGCTAATCCGTATCGAATTTCTCTAAAATAAACATTAAATCCCTCTGCTTCAAAAGCATCGACTAACGCCATCATATCTTTGTGTGAATTCTCTTTATCGAAATAAAATATTTTTTCACCTGTCTCTTTTAATTCATCAATGAGTTTAGAGAGTTGAACTTTTTTTGGTTTTTCATTCAATTCTTTTCTTGCTAATAATACTTCCATGTATTAACCCTTTTATATTTTAAGATAAGTCAAAGATTTTATCTAAAAACGACTTTAAATTGTATAAAGAGATATGAAAGTAATTTTAGATATAATATCTATCTACAATCACATTGAAAATCATTTTTACAGTTCAATGTCAAAAATTAAGGGTTAATACATGGATAAAATAATTGATATTTTAGATTCAATTGCATATGAAAAGGGATTAAAAATCACCGAAGTAGAAGAGGCTTTAAAAGAAGCTCTCATTATTACGGCTAAAAAAATGGTGGATGAAACACTGATTTTTGATGCAGAAATTGATAGAAAAAACAAACAATTAAAACTATTTCAAAAAATCGAAGTTGTTGAAAACAATGACACTCGACTCAGTGGTCTTGAAGC
>JBAYZM010000013.1:0-19682 GCA_041672515.1 Arcobacteraceae bacterium | reverse complement strand
ACTTAGGACACCCAGAATCCGATGCTCGAGAAAAATCATTGGAGAGTTTTATTGGTGAAATCAAACGATGTGAAATTTTAGGCTTAGACCGACTCAACTTTCACCCTGGAAGTCATTTGCGAAAAATCAGTGAAGAAGAGTGCTTAAATGCGATTGCACAAAGTTTAAACTATGCCATTGATGCAACTAATGATGTGAAAATGGTCATAGAAAACACCGCTGGACAAGGCAGTAACATGGGCTACAAATTTGAACATTTGGCGTATATTATTGATAAAATAGAAGATAAAAGTCGTGTTGGAGTTTGTATCGATACGTGTCATATGTTTACTGCAGGTTACGACATACGTACACGTGAAACCTACGATAAAACATGGACTCTTTTTGACCAAATTGTAGGACGACAATACCTAATGGGAATGCACATCAACGACTCTAAACCCGACCTTGGAAGCAAAGTCGACCGACACGACAGTTTGGGCGTAGGAAAAATCGGATGGGATGCGTTTGGATTTATTATGAATGATGAGAGAATGGATGACATTCCCTTAATTTTAGAGACGATTAATGAAGAGATTTGGGCGGAAGAGATTGAGGCGCTTTATAATTTAGTAAAAAAGCCATAAAAAAGAATTTATCTGTATTTTTCTTTTAATTAAAAAAGCTTGTAGTTTAATTAAGTGGCTATAAGCTTTTTTCTCTTCTTAATTTGTCAGTGATTCACTGAAGCTTTTTGTATTAAAATATCACCATTTTCTAAGACATCAATTTTTACATTTTTATGAGAATAAAACTGTTCATAAATTGTTACCAATTCTTTTATTTCTCGTACAGTAGAATTTGAAAAAGATGATTTGACGATTAAAATTGAATGAGTGTTTTTAATGATTTTATTGTAAACAATATTTGATTGAATATCTACTGATTTTAATAATTCTAAAATGTTGTTCATCTCATTTCTTCCTTTTTAAAAAATCAAGTTGCATATTAACTTATTATAATAAGTTGTTGAAATTATTATAACCATATAAAATTAATCATAACTTATATTGATAAGGCAAAAAATGAAAGATGTTGATAATTTCAACTTAAATGAGTTTCACAAAAGAATTGGAAATAATGTAAAAAGAATAAGGCAAGAAAAAGGGATAAGTCAATTGGCGTTATCTCAAGCAATAGGACATAAAAGTGTGAGTGTAATATCTTATGCTGAAATTTATCATAAAAATTACCATTTTAATCTTGAACATCTCGGAAAAATTGCATTTGTATTAGATGTGGATATTTCCAAATTTTTTAAATGAAATACGATAATGTATAACAAATTGCAATATTTTCAAGAATAAACAAATATTTTTGTTAAGATTTCTAAAAAAGGAGAACAACCAATGAATAGCCCATCTCAAAATATTATTATTTACAATACCGTAGATGGTAAAACATCTGTTTCTCTTCTTGCCAAAAATGGTACAGTTTGGATGAATCAAATGCAAATTGCTGAATTATTTTCTAGCTCAAAACAAAATATTAGTTTGCATATTCAAAATATTTTGGAAGAAAATGAATTAGACCAAAATTCAGTTGTCAAGGAATACTTGACAACTGCCAGTGATGGTAAAAACTACAATGTTACTCATTATTCATTGGAAATGATTTTAGCTATTGGATTTCGTGTTAGAAGTAAAAGAGGAACTCAATTTCGACAATGGGCAAATAAAAACCTGAGTGAATATATGATTAAAGGTTTTATTATGGATGATGAAAGACTCAAAAATCCAGATGGAAAACCTGATTATTTTGATGAACTAATAGAACGAATCCGTGATATAAGAGCATCAGAAAAAAGATTTTATCAAAAAGTGAGAGATTTGTTTTCACTTAGTAGTGATTATGATGTAAGTGATAAAACAACTCAACTTTTTTATGCTCAAACACAAAATAAACTCTTATTTGCAATTACAGGACAAACAGCTGCTGAAATTGTTATAAATCGTGCAGATTCAACTTTGCCAAATATGGCACTTACAAGTTTTCAAGGTTCAAGAGTACGCAAGCAAGATATATACATTGCAAAAAATTATCTTACAGAAGACGAACTTGATAGTTTAAATCGTTTTGTTGTTGTATTTCTTGAAACAGCAGAATTAAGAGCCAAAAATCGTCAAGATATTACTATGGATTTTTGGAGAGAAAATATCGACCGTATCATAGAGTTTAATGATAAAAAATTACTCAGAGGTCATGGAAATGTCAGTCACATTCAAATGGAAAAAATGGTAGAAAAGGTTTATTCAACTTTTGATGAAAAACGAAAAAAACAAGAAGCTATCGAGGCAGATAGTCAAGATTTTGAAGAATTAAAGAAAATAGAAGAAAGAGTGAAAATAAGATAAAAATTCAGTTATTTGGAATTTCTGAACAGTTTAAATTGAAGATGAAGTATTATCAAAAAATAATATAAATAAATATTTTAATCCAACTTTTGATATGATTTGGTAATTTAAAAAGGAACTCAATGATAAAACCTACCTTTGCACTTTTTTTCTTTATAGTACTTTTACCGCTTACTTTATTAAGTGATGATTTTGAAATCGCAGTCGAAGAGTATAAACAAGGGGAGTTTGAGAAGGCGTTGTTTTTGTTTGAAAAGTCTTGTGACAGTGGTAATCGACAAGGGTGTTTTAATCTGGCGGTTATGTACAAACATGGACAAGGCATTATCCCTAATCGGCAAAAATCTGAGGCATTGTTTGCTTTAGCGTGTCGAGGCGATGTCAAAGAGTGTCATTTTAATACGTTAAATGAGAGTTAAATAATGGTATAATCACTCTTTTTTAAGAGGACCTATGCACAATATTATTACTACGCTCATTCCCATTTTTATGCTTATAACTTTTGGCTATATTTTTAAACGCGTATCTTTTCCTTCGTTAGAATTTTGGCCAATGATGGATAAGTTTACCTATTATGTACTTTTTCCTTCGTTATTGATTTACAAACTCTCAACCGCACAATTAAGCAATATTAACAGTTCTGATGTGGTGCTAACGATGCTTATTTCGTTAGTATTGATGTTACTTTTGACCTTACTTATTGGACATTTTAAACCCATTGAAAACAGAGCATTTACATCAGTTATTCAAGGGGCTATTCGTTTTAATACCTATGTTTTTTTGGCATTAGTAGATGCGTTATTAGGGGATAGTGGCTTAGTTATTGCAGCCGTTATCATGGCGTTTGCTATTCCTTTTATTAACTTTTTGTGCATTGGGGCGTTCTCTTATTTTATCAATAAAGAGGATTTAAATATTTTGAAATTTCTAAAATCCATTTTCACCAATCCCTTGATAGTGGCTTGTTTGGTGGGTGGACTTTTAAATATAAGCAATATTGTTTTGCCGGTAGTCATGCTTAAAACATTGGCGATTTTAAGTGCCGCAGCGCTTCCTTTGGGACTGTTATCTGTGGGAGTAGGGTTGGAGTTATCGCATATTAACAGTGCAAAATATGAGCTCTTTTTAGCCGTTATTTTAAAACTTTTATTTTTCCCGTTGGTGATTGTCTTGGTGGCTCTTTTTTTTACAATATCCAATGAAGCGTTATGGGTGCTTATCCTTTTTGCTTCCATGCCAACGGCGAGTTCGAGTTATATTTTAGCACGGCAATTGGGAGGTGATTTAAAGCTAATGTCTTCTATAATTACCGTACAAACTTTGCTTTCTATTGCAACAGTAGGAGTGATTATTGGATTTAAGTGAGTGGTAAATAGTGAGAAGAAAATGGAAACTACTACTCACCACTCACTGTTTATGACTTACTAAAAAAGAGGGAGTGAAATGATTTTTATACTGCTCATACTTTTTATTGCTGTTATTGTTATTGGTTTAAATATGGTTGATAACAGTAATTTAGACAAAATAAGAAGTTACTTAGAAGCTAAAAACTGCACCCATATTACGTATGGTTATGGCAGTTACAAGGCGTTATGCCAAGAAGATGTTACGGTAGTGGAAAATAGTTTTACTTTGGATATCCAAAAAAATCAAAATGTTATTAAATATGATACCATTGTACAAAGCCAGCAAAAAAATCAAAAAGTCATTGTAACGTTAGACAATGACAGGGTTGAAGTTTTAGAGTTTAAAGACAAAAATGATGCAACCCAATACTATGAAAAAATAGAGGAAAAAAGATAACAATGCAAGAGATTATTAATTTTATTAAGACAAAAGATATAGAACAAACTGAGATTTATAAACAATTAAAATGCAGTAAAGAAGAAGCCACAATTTTGCAATTTATGCTCAAAGAGTATATTTTGGGCAACGATATAGTGTTGGTATTAGATGTGTTAAGCCAGTTTTATGAGGCTAAAGAGTACAAACATTTGGAGCATTTAAAGCTGATTAAATCGCTTTTAGAGTTGGGTTGGATTGTACAAAGCAGTTACAATCATTTAAAACTCAGCGAAATTGCCCAACTTGAACTTTTAAATTCAAGTATCACGCTTAGCAGTACGTTTTTAAAGCTCATTGAAGGAGGACTTATTGAGTTTGTATTGCCTGAAGTCAAACAATATGCGGATAATTTGGAGTATCTGCAAGACCAATTTTTTAAAATCGATTTAGCGCAAAAACTTAACGTTTCAAAACACAATTTTGATGCGAGCAGTCCCAATATTAATCGACTTAAATCTAAGCTGACTATGCTTGAAAACCGAATCAAAGAGCGAGTTAAAGTCACCCCCAATGAGTTAATGCTTGAAGGGTTTTTCAAAGAACATGAACTCAACGAACAAGAACAAACGCTGTTTTTAGCCTTGTTAAAAGAGGAGTATTCGGGAAGTGATGAGTCCATTCGAGATATGAATACGCTTATTGAACTCATTTCCAGCGATGATTATGAAAAAATCAAACACCGAAGTTTGCTCGAAGAGAGTTCAAAACTCGTTTCAAGTGGTTTGATTGATTACGATGAAATGCTCACACCTTTTGGTGGAATTAACCGAAACTTTTATATTCCCGATGATATTTTGTACAAAATTTCTCACCCGACCAAGAAAAAAAGTCGACAAGATAAAATCAAACTGGATTCGCTTATTAAAGAGCAAGATATGTTTGAGTTGATTTCCTCTACAAAAACACTCGACGATGTGGTTTTACATCCAAAAACCAGAGAAACTTTAGACGCACTCTTGAAACAAGTTGACAAAAATGTCGTGAATCGACTTAAAGCATGGGGAATTAAAGACAAGAAAAAAGGCATTGATGCTCGAATTATTTTTTATGGAGCAGCAGGAACAGGAAAAACATTAACTTCTTTAGCCTTGGCACGATCCCTTAAAAAACAGGTGTTGAGTTTTGATTGTTCAAAAATTTTATCGATGTATGTCGGAGAGAGTGAAAAGAACGTACGAAGCATCTTTGACACGTATCGAGACTTAAAAGATAAGACAAAAACAGAACCGATTTTACTTTTAAATGAAGCGGATCAATTCTTAGGAGCACGTACAAGTGAAGGGATGTCAGGCAGTGAAAAAATGCACAATCAGATGCAAAATATCTTCTTAGAACAAATTGAACGCTTTGATGGTATATTAATTGCAACGACAAACTTGCTTGAAAACATTGACAAAGCTTTCTCAAGACGATTTAATTACAAAATCGAGTTTGTAAAACCCAACGAAGAACAACGATTGGAACTTTGGAAAAAACTGTTGCCTGAAAATCTGCCTCTTGAAAAAGGGTTTGATGTAACAAAACTCTCCGTGTACAGTTTAACCGGTGGACAAATCGAAATGGTCATTAAAAATACGGCGTATAAAGTTGCCGTGGAAGATGAACCATTGTTTAAGTTATCTACGTTTATTGAACAAATCGAAAAAGAGATGAAAACCCAATTTGACAAAGAGAGTAAAATGGGATTTTTTTAGAAATAAAAAAATTATTAAACCCCTCTTTAGTAGCATTTTAGAAGCAATTAGCTACCATTGGGGGATTATTACTGTTTGTAAGTATAAAATTGTAATTATTTTAAGGAGACAATATGACTCATATGGATTTTGCTCATCCGTATTTTGGAGCATTTGTAATGTTTGTATTAACATTCGGTGCTTTTATAGCCACCGTGGCACTTGCCCGATTAGTTAGCCGAAAATTGGCGCGTTTGGACACGGAAAAACTTAAAACAACATTGTATGAATGTGGCCCAGAAGTGACCCGACAACCCAATACGATTTCCGTACAATTTTATTTGATGGCATTACTTTTTATTTTATTTGATGTAGAAATTATCTTTATGTTTCCTTGGGCAATCGATTTTAAAGTCTTAGGATGGTTCGGATTTGTTGAAATGATTTTATTTATTCTATTACTGACAATTGGATTTATTTACGCATGGAAAAAAGGAGCACTTGAATGGCACAGCATAAAGTAAACTATTTAGCCAATGGGGGAGCACCCATTGTGTTAACTTCGATTGATAAATTTATTAACTTTGGACGAAGTAACTCTTTATGGCCATTAACGTATGGATTGGCCTGTTGTGCGATTGAAATGATGGCAACGGGTGCGTCTCGATATGACTTTGACCGATTTGGTACTATTTTTAGAGCCTCTCCAAGACAAGCTGACGTGATAGTTATTGCAGGAACTTTAACGAAAAAACACGCTGAGTTTATGCGACGATTGTACGACCAAATGCCTGACCCTAAATGGGTCATTTCTATGGGAAGTTGTGCGAATACGGGTGGAATGTTTAACACCTACGCCACGGTTCAAGGAGCTGATAGAGTGGTACCTGTGGATATTTATTTACCAGGATGTGCGCCACGACCCGAAACACTGCAATATGCGTTAATGATGTTACAAAAGAAAATCCGAAGAGAACCCGCTTCTAAAGCGATTCAACGAAAAAGGTTGGTGTAATGAGAGCGTATAGTCCCAAACAAGATGTCCAAAAAAAGTCGTACTACAACGACCGATTTCATGTTGTCCCACACCTTCCACGTCTTAATGTAGAAGCCGATGAACAATTTTTAAGTGATATTGACGTGCTAAAACAAAAGTTTACTGTGTTAGAAGCGTACATAGAAAACGGACATTTAGTCGTTTGGATTCCTGCTAAAGAGAATCTAAAAGCGGTGAAATTTTTAAAAGAAAAACTCGCTTACGATATGATGATGGAACTTTCAGCCATTGATTATATCGCTTCAAAAGGGGGCTTTGATATTTTTTATGAAATGCTTTCTCTGAGTAAACACAAGAGAATCCGAGTGAAGTGTTTTATTGAAGAAAAAGAGGAACTCTTTTCAGTGGAATCTGTTTTTAAAATGGCAAACTGGAGTGAGCGAGAAATGTACGATATGTACGGCGTTAAGGTTAAAAATCACCACAACTTAAAACGAATTCTCATGCCCGATGATTGGTACGACCACCCTTTACGAAAAACCTATCCACTGCAAGGTGATGAAACAGCAGCTTGGTATGAAGTCGATAAAATTTTTGGAAAAGAAGCCCGAGATACAATTGGTCCTGAAATAAGAGACGGTGCGGCCATTGACCGATACGATACAACTCGATTTGCACGTTTAGGACATGAAGTGCCATTTGGTGTGGATATTACCGATGGAAAAGAGCCAGAACATACGCCTTTAGCTTACCAAGAAGAGGGCGGTGTTGGCTTGTTTGGTGTGCGAATTATTAAAGAACTCGATGAAAATAAATCGGTTCAATTAAAGAAGAGAAGGTAAGCCATGCAACAAGTTAATAGATTAAAACCTTTTTTTGAGAACATTAATTTTGAGAGAGAAGACAATACGATGGTGGTTAACTTTGGACCCCAACACCCTTCTGCTCACGGACAATTACGTTTAATTTTAGAACTGCAAGGTGAAGAGATTGTTAAAGCCGTTCCGACCATTGGATACTTACACCGAGGTATGGAGAAAATGGGTGAAAACATGATGTACAATGAGTTCTTACCCACAACCGACCGAATGGATTATATTGCTTCTACGTCCAATAACTACGGATTTGCCTTAGCGGTTGAACAACTTTTAGGTATTGAAGCACCCAGACGTGCTGAAGTTATACGAACCATGCTTTTAGAACTCAATCGAATTATTTCTCACCTTTTTTGGCTGGCAACGCATGCGCTTGACGTAGGCGCCATGTCGATTTTCTTGTATGCCTTTAGAGAACGAGAGTTTGCGATGGATTTAATGGAAGATTATTGCGGGGCAAGACTCACACACAGTGCCGTACGAATTGGTGGCGTGCCTTTGGATTTGCCGCAAAACTGGTGTGAAGATTTAACCAAATTTATTGGAATCTTAAGCGAAGAGATTGATAAATATGAAGGTCTTTTAACCCAAAACAGAATTTGGCGAATGCGATTGGAAAATGTAGGAATTATTACGCCTGAAATGGCAAAATCATGGGGATGTTCGGGAGTTGCTTTAAGAGGAAGTGGATTTCAATGGGATTTACGAAAAGAGATGCCGTATGGGATTTATGGCGAACTGGATTTTGATATTCCTTATTCTACAAGTTGCGATTCATACGGACGATACAAATGTTATATGCAAGAGATGAGAGAGTCTATGAAGATTCTAAAACAACTCATACCTATGTATAAAGGAAGCGAACCACAACTTATGGCACATGCTCCTGAATATATTTCAGCACCCAAAGAAGATATCATGACGCAAAACTATTCGCTCATGCAACACTTTGTTTTGGTCACCCAAGGAATGCGACCTCCAAAAGGAGAAGTCTATGTGGCAACGGAATCACCTAAAGGGGAATTGGGGTATATGATAGTCAGTGATGGAACGCCGTACGCGTACAAAATGAAACTACGAGCGCCATCGTTTTGGCACACAGGATTGCTGGAAGATTTACTTCCTGGGCATCAACTTGCCGATGTGGTTACGATTATTGGTAACTTAAACATCGTATTTGGTGAAATTGACCGATAAGGTTAGGAGAAAATATGAAAAGATATGACCTTAGACCACTTAAAAGTAACTTCTATGACCGAGTCTTAGAGTTAATGAAAAACGATATACTAGAGAATGAAAATGCCATTTTTCTTTTTGAAATGGGTGATTTTACCTCTGTTCAAAAGATTTCTGATTTAATCAAAGCAAACAATTATACGATGATGAATTCATTGAAATTCAATGAAGTGGATTGGACCATTGTGGTTAAAAAAGCCAAAGATGAAACGCAAGTGAAAAAAGTGGAAGAAGAACCCGCCCAAACGGTAAGTGAGGAAGCATAATTTTGAAAAAAGAAGTTTTGACCAATTTTGACTTGCTTCAAAAAGGTGATTTGGTTTTATTGTTGGGTACACCACTTTTTTTTAATGCCCCTTTGCAAGAGAAACTGCAAAAAAGTGAAGTTGAAACGGTCTATATGAATCCGATTGATTATAAAAGCACTTCGTTGCAATTTTCGCAATACATTAAATATGAAGTAGGCAGTGAAGAGGGGATTTGTGCGTTGTTATTACACTATTTTGTCCAAAACTGTACGCCTGAAATTCAAGCATTTATTGACGATTTGGACATGGGCTATTTAAGTGCAGAAACCAGTATTGGAGAAGAAGAGTTAGAAGCCATTGTGGAAAAATCGAATTTGGTTTCCAACACCTATGTGGTACTAAGTTTGGATCTTTTAGGGCATAAGAAAGCTCAAAATATCATCAAAATGTTGGGCGTGTTAAACCAATACAGCCCCCTAAAATTGATCATTCAAAATGGATGTTCTACTGCACTTGAGCGTATTAACAGCTATGTGAATGAAAGCTTAGATGAAGTCGAAGAGTTAGACTCTTTTGATGGAACGGTTATTTGTAAAAATGCCCAGATTGAAAAAAATCTGCTTTTAGGCGGAGTATCTTTTTCTAAAATTGCAAAAATCAATGAGGGTGAGAGTGTGAATATCAAGTTCGATGACCAAGTTATTCAACGCGTATTTAAAATTGATACCAACTTGCAAGGTACGATTGCCTTATGCAGTCATGAGGAAATCAAATCGATGGCATACAGCTACAAACAAGTAAAAATTGAAAAGGTTGATTAATAATGAGTGAAATGATTACTTTAACAATTGATGGAAAAACATGTCAAACCCAAGAGGGTGAATATCTTTTAAATGTGGCACGGGCAAATAATATTTATATTCCAGCCATTTGCTACTTAACTCGATGTTCTCCAACCTTAGCGTGTCGATTGTGTTTGGTTGAAGCCGATGGAAAACAAGTCTATGCATGTAATGCCAAAGCCAAAGAGGGCATGCAAATTCAAACCGTCACCGAAAATATCGCCAAAGAACGACGAGCCATTATGGAAGTGTACGATGTGAATCACCCTTTACAATGTGGTGTATGTGACCAAAGTGGCGATTGTGAATTGCAAAACAATACGTTGTACATGAAAGTAGATTCTCAAAGTTATGCCGTGCGTGATACCTATCGACCTACGACTCATTGGGGTGTGATGAACTACGATGCCGGATTGTGTATTGTGTGCGAAAAGTGTGTGACAGTATGTAAAGATATGATTGGCTCAAATGCTTTGGATACGGTTAAAAGAGAATCCGATGCCATTGATAAAGATTTAAAAGAGAGTATGCCAAAAGATGCGTATGCGATGTGGAATAAACTCAACAAATCGCTTATTGGCTTTGATGAAGATAAGTGTATTGATTGTGGTGAGTGTATCTCTGTTTGTCCGGTGGGAGCATTAGTAAGCTCAGATTTTCAATACAAATCAAATGCATGGGAACTGACTAAAATTCCTGCTTCAAATCCTTTCTCAAGTGATTGTTCTTTGATGTATTATGAAGTCAAACACACGTCCATTGCTGACCAAACACCGATGATTTATCGTGTGACCAATGAACACCATTATGCCAGTTTAAGTGGTGCTGCACGATTTGGATATGATTTTGAAAATAAAAATGCCACGAAAAATCAAGAAGAGTTTACTGCTACCATTGAAGCTTTTAAAAAAACCAATACCATTAAGTTTAACTCTTACATTACCAATGAAGAAGCGTTGATTTTAGAAAAATTACGAGAAAAATTGGGCGTGAAATTGGTCAATGAGGATGCCAAACGATTTCAAAACTTCATGGCAAATTTTTCTACAACTTCAGGAAGCAATTTTTACAATGCCACGATTAAAGATATTCACAATGCCAATTTTCTCATTTCGGTGGGTTCATTTTTAAAATCCGATGCTCCAAGTGTTAAGTATGCGTTTAACAATGCCATTACCCTTAACAAAGGCGCAGGATTGTATTTTCATCCATTAGGGGATACGCACATAGAAGGATTTGGGAAAAAAGGTAAAACGATTGAAACCATTATCCATAAACCATTGTGTGAAGAAGCCATTTTATTTTTGATTTTAGAACTTTTTGGTCAAAATTTACCGCAAGAGTTAAGTACCTATTTAGAATCATTAAAAACGAAAAAAACCAAAAAAGTGATTGAAGTCGTTAAAGAAACCATCAGTGAAATGGTTAAAGATGAAGAAACAGGTGAAGAAAAAGAGGTTAAAAAAATCGTCTCTAAAAATGTGGAAAGTGAAGTTGAGTATGACTATTCACAACTTTTTGATGTTATTGGATGTGATGAAACTTTATACGATACCATTAATGCGATGTTGGATAAAAAAGATAGCTTCAGTTTAATTGTGGGAGAAGATTTAATTTTCCATCCACAAAGTGCCAATTTGGCAAAACTGTGTGGCTTGATTCAAAAATATACGCCATTTAAAATCATGGTAATTCCCCCACAAACCAATACTTTGGGAGTAAGCTTAATTTGTAATTTAGCCGACCAAGCCGAAGGATTTGTAGTAGGATACAATGAAAAAGCCAATTTTGAACTAAGTGCTTTAGGTGATGGAAATATTGATATTCCTGCTTTAAATCAACAAGAAGGAACCTTTACCTCTTGTGATAAACGAGTTGTTCCTACCAATGTAGCCCTTCCTTATGGGGGGTATGTATTAAATGATTTTGCCAATGTGTTATTGGATGATGAGGTTGAATTCACCATTGAATACACGTCACAACTGCCAATGCAAAAAGGGTTTAAAGCCGTTGAGTTTGACAGTTTACCTAATGAGTTTAAAAATACGCAAGAAGAAAACAGAGGGTATGTTTTAGAGCTATTAAGCCAAGAAAGCAGTGATAGCTTTGATAAAATAGAGAAGTTTTATGGGTTTGCTGGGACGGTTATTTATAAAGCCAATCCGATTAACCAATTTAATGAGTTTACCTATAAAGCCCATCAATTAGCCAACGATAAAACTGCTTTATATGTTTCAAGCAGTTTAATGGAAAAATTGAATCTGAATGAAAATGATAGAGTGATTGTTTCAGCGGTTTCGCATCAAGAAGAGTTGGTGGTTATTTTGGATGAAAAAATCATAAGCGATATTGCTTATGTATCATTTTTTGATAAAACGATTCAAACGAAAAAATTGTTCAGCACCAGTCGATACAGCAGTGCAACTATTAAAAAGGTGTAAAAATGGAAACCAGTATTATCATTGAAACCATCGTCAAAGCCGTTGTGGTTTTAGCCGTATTTTCTGCGTTAGCAGGTTTTACAACCTATATTGAAAGAAAAATATTGGCGTTTATGCAACGACGACTGGGACCCATGAATGTAGGTCCTCAAGGGGTGTTACAACTCATTTGTGATGGAACAAAACTGTTTTGTAAAGAAGATTTTGTTCCTGCGAATGCCGTTAAGCCTATTTTTAAAATAGCCCCGATTATTACAGCATCTACTGCATTTATTGCGATGACAGCCGTACCTTTTTTCCCAGAGTTTGAACTCTTTGGGTACACCGTGCGTCCCATTATTTCAGACATTAACGTTGGGCTTCTTTTTGTTATGGGAGTGGCTGGAATTGGGTTGTATGGACCACTTCTAGCGGGAATGAGCAGTGCGAATAAATGGTCTCTTTTAGGCGGAGCACGTACAGCCATTCAACTTTTGTCGTATGAAGTCGTTTCAGGATTGGCTATTTTAGCACCGTTGATGTTAATAGGAAGTTTATCGCTGATTGACATCAATGCGTATCAAGCAGGTGGTATTTCAAACTGGTTGGTTTGGACGCAACCCTTAGCCTTTATTTTGTTTGTCATTGCGGGGTTTGCTGAAACCAATCGAACTCCTTTTGACTTGCTTGAACACGAAGCAGAAATTGTGGCAGGATATGCCACAGAGTATTCAGGAATGCGATGGGGAATGTTTTTTATTGGAGAGTACGCCAACCTTTTTACCGTTTGTTTTTTAATTTCACTGATTTTTTTAGGAGGATTTAATGACTTCTATTTTATTCCAGGTGGTTTGGCGATTGTTGTTAAAGTCATGTTTTTAATTTTCTTCTTTTTATGGACAAGAGCTTCTTGGCCACATATACGACCCGATCAATTGATGTGGTTGTGTTGGAAAATTTTAATGCCATTGGCGGTAATTAATATTTTAATTACCGGCTTTGTGATGATGTTTTAGGAGTGATTATGAATATAAATAATTTAAAAGATAGAAACACAGGAACAAAAGAGTATATGATTGTTCAAGAAGATGATTATCCTAAAACCAATTGGGAAGAGTTTAAACAAGTCATAAAACGTTCCGTTAAAGGCGAACTTTTTGGTGGACTAAAAATTACCTTTAAAATGATGAAAGAAGCGTTATTTAACGACAATATGCATACTGTTCAATACCCCGCAGAAAAATTGCCTATTGGCCCACGATACCGAGCAGTACACAAACTATTAGCCCTTTTAGAATCGGGTGAAAATCGATGTATTGGGTGTGGATTGTGTGAAAAAATTTGTATTGCCAACTGCATACGAATGGATACACGTGTGGATGAAAATTCACGAAAAGAGGTTTTAGAGTACTCGATTAATTTAGGACGTTGTATTTTTTGTGGTTATTGTGCTGAAGTGTGCCCAGAACTTGCCATTGTTCATGGTGGACGATATGAAAACGCCAGTGAACAGCGAGCGCATTTTGGATTAAAAGAGGATTTCTTAACGCCATTGGATCAATTGTCTGTCCAAGAAGAGTATCCTGGATTTGGTGCTATCTCTCCCAATGCTGATGAGAGATTGAAAAAAACACCACTTGCGTATTAAAGGAGCATTATGTTTGAAGTAGTTGCATTTTATCTGTTTGCATTCTTAACGATAGCAATGTTTAGTATAACGGTCATGACCAATAATGCGCTTTATGCACTCAGTTCATTGGCTGCTGGTATGATTTTTATCTCGGCGTTTTTCTTTATTTTAGATGCCGATTTCTTAGGGGTTGTCCAAATAGTGGTTTACACAGGGGCTGTTATGGCACTGTATGCGTTTGGAATGATGTTTTTTGACTCCATGGCAGAAGTGGAAGAAAAAATTGCCAGTCCACGATTGAAATTTTTTCTTTCAGGCATGATTGCATTAATTGTGGTGATTATTTTTGTTGCCCCAATTATTGGAGAAAATGCTTTAAAAGGCTTGTATCCAATCCATTTGGAGTACGGTAATGCTCAAGATGTAGGCTTGGTTTTGTTTACCAAATACATTGTGCCTTTTGAAGTCGCTGCTGTAATGTTATTGGTTGCCATGATTGGCGGAATTATTTTAGCGGGTAAAAAAATGGATACCAATTTAACTCTCTTAAGCGAAGAAGCGATTGATGAACTTGAAAAAACGCATGACGTAAAGGATAAAAAATGAGCTTAGCTTTAAATGATTATTTGATACTTTCAACTATTATTTTTGTGATTGGATTAATAGGGGTTATTAGAAGAAAAAATTTATTGATGCTTTTTTTCTCTACAGAAATCATGCTGAATGCTGTCAATATTGGACTGGCTGCCATCTCAAAATTTCATGGCGATTTAACCGGTCAAATGTTTGCTTTTTTTATCGTGGCAATTGCTGCAAGTGAAGTTGCTGTGGGGCTTGGGTTGTTGATTCTTTTATACAAACGAAAAGGCTCAATTAACCTTGACTCAATTGTCAGTATGAAAGGCTAAGAATGGAAAAATATTTATACATAGCTCTTTTTGCACCACTTCTTGGTTCACTGTTTGCAGCACTTTTTGCCAATCGACCCAAACAACTTTTTACGGGAGTTATCACTTCAGCACTTTTGGGTGTTTCAATGATTGCTTCATTGAACTTATTGTTCCATATTTTTACAACCCAAGAGGTTATTCATGTGCGAATGCTCGATTGGATAATCATTGGAAACGTGGATATTCCGTTTGGATTTATTGTAGACCCCATCAGTGCTACCATGATGTGTGTGGTAACGATTGTTTCAACCATGGTGCATATTCACTCAATTGGGTATATGGACCACGACAAAAGTTTTAACCGGTTTTTCTCCTATTTAAGTGCCTTTGTATTTTCGATGATGATTTTAATCATGTCCGATAACTTTGCAGGGCTATTCATTGGTTGGGAAGGAGTAGGACTTTGTTCTTGGTTACTCATTGGATTTTGGTACCACAAAGAGGATGTGCCACGAAGTAAAGATATCTATAACTCTCCTTACTCGACGCTGTCACCCTATTCGTCGGTTTCACCAGGATATGCCGCCAATGAAGCGTTTATTATGAACCGAGTGGCGGATTTAGGAATGTTAGTAGGAATCTTCTTTATTTATTGGAACATTGGATCACTTCAATACGATGTGGTATTTGCCAATATTGGCGATTTATCACATGGACTTGTTATTGCCATTGCTGCATTTTTATTTATTGGCGCCATGGGAAAATCAGCACAATTCCCCTTTAATCAATGGCTTGCCAATGCCATGGAAGGTCCTACTCCCGTTTCAGCTTTGATTCACGCAGCAACCATGGTAACTGCAGGTGTTTATTTGGTCATACGTGCCAATGAGATTTTTACCGTTGTACCCGAAGTGGGATATGTGATTGCGTCATTGGGAGCGTTTGTGGCAATATTTGCAGCCTCTCAAGCATTGGTTGCGACAAATATCAAAAAAATCATTGCTTTTTCAACGCTTTCACAATTGGGTTATATGTTTGTTGCAGCTGGTTTGGGTGCGTATTGGGTGGCACTATTTCACCTTGCCACTCATGCATTTTTTAAATCGGTTCTGTTTTTAGGAGCAGGAAATGTGATGCACGCAACGAACAATGAGATTAACATTAAAAATATGGGTGGACTGCATAAACACATGAAATCCACTTCGATTATTATGACCATTGCATCAGTTGCCTTATCTGGGATTTTCCCACTGTCTGGTTTCTTTTCAAAAGATTTAATTTTGGAAGTGGCATTTGGAGCGCATGCGTATATTATTTGGGCAGTGCTTTGGATAACAGCAGGATTAACGGCATTTTATTCATTTAGACTCATTATGTACGTATTTCATGGAGAAGAGAACTTCAAAAAGTTTGGGTATCATCCGCATGAAACCTATCCGTTTGTCATAGCTGCAATGACCCCATTGGCGGTGCTTGCTATTATTGCAGGGTGGTTTAAGGAGCCGTTTGTTGCCATGATTACAACGGTTTTACCTGAACTGGAAGTGCATGTCAGCGATACTACACTGTATACATTAATTGCCATTACTACGGCGATTGCTTTGGGTGGAATTTTATTTGCCGTGTTTAAATATAAAAAAGATGGCACGTACTTTAGCCATGCTTTACACAACCGATTTTGTTATAAACTCTTAGCCAATCAGTACTATATACCGCATTTTTTAGAAAATGTCATCAATAAACCCTATTTACGTATGAGTCAATTCTCATGGAAAGAGATTGATTTAAAAGTAGTCGATTCGATGGTAGATGGCATTGCCAAAATGGTGTATAAAACAGGAGAAGAGAGCAGACCTTTACAGTCTGGAAATTTATCAAAAGCACTTACGTTAATGGTAATAGGGTTAACCCTTTTATTGGTCGTAAGTATGTTTTTTGGTTTAGCCATAAGGGGATAATGAATGGAACACATTTTATCAATTTTAATATTTTTTCCAGCTGTTGCAGCGTTGGTGGGTTTTCTTGTTTCAAGTAACTCCATTCGAGCGTATGCCGTGGCTGTTACAACGATTGAATTTATTTTAAGTATTGGGTTATGGATTGTTTTTGATAAAGACAATGGCGGAATGCAGTTTACGCAAACATTCCCTATTATTCCATCGTATGGAATTAACTATTTAGTCGCAGTGGATGGTATTTCTCTGTTTTTAGTCCTTATGACAACGTTTATGACGATGATTTCGATTATTGGATTAACAGAAAAAAGAGATTTAAAAAATTTAGTCATAGCCGTTTTATTTTTAGAAATGACCATGGTGGCAGTATTCTTATGTTTAGATGCCATTATTTTCTATCTGTTTTGGGAACTATCACTGGTGCCAATGTTATATATCATTGGCGCATGGGGTGGAAACTTACGAATCTACGCTTCCATTAAATTCTTTTTGTATACGTTCACAGGATCACTGGTTATGCTTGTGGGAATGTTGTTTTTAGGCTATGCCTATTTCCAAACGACAGGAAATTGGAGTTTTAGCCTACTAGATTGGAATATGCTCTTATTGCCTTTTGATATGCAGTTGTGGTTATTTGTCGCGTTCTTTTTAGGGTTTGCGATTAAAGTGCCGATGGTTCCATTTCATACGTGGTTGCCTTATGCGCATGGACAAGCCCCTACGATTGGTTCAGTTATTTTAGCTGCTGTGTTACTTAAAATGGGAACATACGGATTTATCCGATTTTCATTGCCACTTTTTCCCGATGCCACGGTTTATTTTGTCATTCCTATGGCAATTTTAGCACTTATTGCGATTATTTATACTGCCATGGTAGCGTATGCACAAGAAGATATGAAGCAAGTGATTGCTTACTCTTCGGTGTCGCATATGGGGGTGATTATTTTGGGAACCTTTGCTTTAAATGTGGAAGGAATTGGTGGTTCAATTTTTCTTATGATTTCTCACGGAATTGTATCGGGTGCACTGTTTATGCTCGTAGGAGTGATTTACGACCGACGACACACCAAACTTATCAGTGAGTTTGGCGGATTAGCCCAAGTCATGCCAACCTATGCCACTATTTTTGCCGTTATGTTAATGGCATCAGTGGGATTACCGCTTACAATTGGATTTGTAGGGGAGTTTTTATCTCTTTTAGGGTTTTTTAAAGTTTCACCACTTTTAACACTATTGGCTGGATTGACCATCATTTTAGGAGCAGTGTATATGCTTGTGATGTATAAAAAGGTATTTTTTGGTGCAGTAACCAACGCAAAAAACAAAACCTTAGAAGACGTTAAAGGGCGAGAATTGGTGGCATTAATTCCTTTAGTTGCTTTGGTGGTGATTTTGGGAATTTACCCCAAACCTATTTTGGAACCGGTGAATAAATCGGTCACACAATTGGTTGAAATCATGCAACTTAAAGCGATTAATGAAACAACCAAAACAAAAATAATATCAGCAAACAGCATTGGGGAGGTGAAATAATGATACCGCCAATTAATATAGATTTACAAAGTCTGAATTTTATCACCATTGTTCCAATGCTTATTACCATTGTTGGAGCATTAACGATTTTATGTATTGATTTGTTTGCCAAACAACTCGATAAATCGCTGTACATTATGTTGGCAATTCTGTTTTTAGTGGTTGATTTTATGGTTTTATATGGCTTCAATGGAGATACTCGAGGATTTTTTGATTTATTGCTTATTGATGGAATTTCTCTGTTATCACAATTTATTATTATTGGAGCAACCATTTTATTTTTGTTGTTATCTTTAAACAAACTCCGATTTCACGATACTTCGTATCCAGAATATTATGCCTTATATTTGTTTATGGTGGCAGGTTTTCAATTTATGGTCAGTTCCGATTCGCTTATTTTAATTTTTGTAGGATTAGAAACCGCGTCAATGGCACTGTATGTCATGATTGCTTTGCACAATAAAAACAGCTCAATAGAAGCAGCGATTAAATATTTTACCATGGGAGCATTAGCCACGGCATTTTTTGCCTTTGGTTCAATGATTTTTTATGCCGTAACAGGAAGCGTTGAATTGGGTGTAATTTCAGAAGTGTTAGTCGAATCGCAGTTTGCCAATTACCCCATTATTTTAGCGGGTGTGGTGTTTATGATAGCTGCGATTGGCTTCAAACTTTCACTTTTCCCTTTTCACACATGGGTTGCCGATGTGTATGAGGGGTCAACCGCCTCATTGGCAGGGTTTATGTCGATTGTGCCTAAAATTGCTGCTTTTGTAGTGGCATTACGATTTTTTGAGATTTTTATTGCCTCAGATGATTTGATAGTACAGTTATTGTTGTATGCCATTATTGTTTTAACCATGACCATCCCTAATATTATTGCGTTACTTCAAACCGATATTAAAAGAATGTTAGCGTTCTCTTCGGTTTCTCATGCAGGATTTGCCATGGCGGCAATTTTATTGGGAACAACGCAAGCAACGACAGGACTTTTTTTATATTGGGTCCTCTTTTTAGTAACCAATTTAGGTGGATTTGCGATGCTTTGGATTAATCGAACAAAAGAGAATGGGGCTTTTAGCAGTGACCATTCTTTGGAAAAATATTCAGGTTTGATTAAAACTTCACCCATTGCGGCAACTATG
>JBAYZM010000012.1:0-20220 GCA_041672515.1 Arcobacteraceae bacterium | reverse complement strand
AGTAAAAATGTCAAAATTATTAAAAATCGTTCTTGCAGGGTCTCTTGTATTAGGTATTGCAGCTACTACTGCATCAGCTGATGTTGTTAAAGGTCAAAAACTTTTCACAAAACTGTTAAAAACACCGTGTGATATGACGGGTGCAAAATTTGCAGCTACACATTCACAAGATGAGTGGAAAGCGATTAAAGACGCTGGAAAATTTGAAGAAGAAGTGATTAAAATTTGTCCAAGCGTAAAAGCAGGATTCTTAAAAGAGTCTGTACAAGAAGATATCTTTGATTTTTCTTTTGAGTATGCAAACGATTCAGGAAATGTTCCATCTTGTTAATACAAAGATGAATTCAGAAAAGGCGACAGTTTAGGGACTGTCGCCTTTTTTTATTTATAAAAGTTATAAGAAAAGTTAATATTATATTAAGATAATCTTAACTAACTTAGGCGTATAATCAAAGAAAATTCTAAAGGAGAGTTATGAAAAAAGGAATAATCTCGTTGTGTGCTGTTGCTGCACTTGCGACAACGTCTTTCGCATCTGCTGATGTTATGAAACAATTAGAAGCTTTAAAAGCGCAAATTGCCGCCCTTGAAGCACAAATAAAAACGCAAAATGAGAAAAGTGTCAAAATAGAAGATGGTTTAAAACTGCAAGAAGAAAAGATTGTTAAAGTTGAAAAAAAAGTTGAAACGACTAATAAAACCGTCAATCAAGTTAAAGCTCACGATGCCGGTGATAATATCAAATGGGATGTTGACTTTAGAACGCAAGCTGATTCAGTTTCGTATAAATTAGGAAATGGTCAAAAACTTCAAAACGATGGAATTTTATCAAATCGTTTATGGCTTAATATGAAATTTCAAGCCGATGAAAACTCATCTTTCTTTGGTACATTGGCATACAATAAATTGTATGGAGATAATCTTGCAGGAGAAGGTGCCAATAACAATATGAGTCATTTTGATTGGGTTACCAATGAATCAGCAACCAACGATAACTCTATTAAAGTGAAAGAAGCATTTTGGTTATATGCCAATGATACTTTCCTTGGAACAGATATTCCATGGACAGCTTCAGTAGGACGACGACCATCGACTGATGGTTTAGGAATTAACTTCAGAGAAGATCAAGAGAGAAAATCAGCCCTTTCACATACGGTTAATGTAGAATTTGATGGAGCAAGTTTACGATATGATTTGGATAAAGTAACAGGAATTAATGGTATGTGGGTTAAGTTTTGTATGGGAAGAGGTTTAACCAACGCAAAACTAAGATTTGATAGCAACAACAGTCCTGCATTTACAAAAGATGAAACCAAAACAGAAAACATTGATATGGCAGGAGTTATTTTTGTCCCATATGACGATGGGCAATATTCTGTTCATACCAACTATGCCAAAGCATGGAATTTAATCGGTAATAAAAATGCTGATTTTGGTACTGGACAACAAGGAACTTTTTATGATTTTGGTGACATTGAATTGGCCACAATTATGTTTAAAACAGAGGGAATTGGAAATGATATTTCAGACTTTTTAGATGATACTACCGCATTTGTATCAGGGGCTATGAGTAAAACAAATCCCACTGGTACTGAAAGAATGTTAGGTTCAAACAATTCTGAAACGGGTCATTCCTATTTGATTGGTATTAATATGCCAGATGTTTTTACTGATAAAGCTCGATTTGGTATTGAATGGAATCAAGGAAGTAAATATTGGCGTTCTATGACATATGGTGAAGATACCATGGCTGGAAGTAAAATTGCAGCACGAGGTACGGCTTGGGAAATTTATCGACATCAAAAACTTACCAGCGCACTCAGCTTTACGCTACGATACACACTCATTGATTACGATTACACCGGAAGCAATGGTTTCTTTGGAGAAGAAGGAACACCTAATGCAATTGGAGCAACCGATGTTTCAGAAGCACAAAATATCACAGCAAATATTAGATACCGATTCTAATAAACAACCAAAAATAGAAAAAGCCATCGCTTTTTCTATTTTAGTTAAACTTATATTTATCCAATCCTAACACCACTTTTTCTGCAATCGTAATCATAGAAATATTTAAAGCTTTAAACTCTTTGTTACTTATATTTAAAAGCATTTTATCGTATACAATTGCATAGGGATAGAGTATAAAATAGATATATTCTTTACTTCGAGACTCTTTTTGTAACTCAGCAAACCAAGTTGCCAGCAGTGAAAAATAAAGCATGGAAGGGTTAAAGGCTTTCCCCTCTTGCAAATAGGCATTTAAAGATTTATTCAAATACTCATACGATAATAAAATGGCTTTGGTATAGACACTGTTGCGTTGTCGCAGATAAAAATCATGGGGTTTAGTCACTTTATTGAGTTCTCTTAAAATTTCATTGGTATTTTTTTCAATAAACTCTTTGAGTTCGCTGTTTATGTCAAACAGTTCATTGTTCGTATTTTGATACGAAATAATAATATCTTTACAAAAAAGCAATAACGCTTCTGTTTTTATTTTTGATGTATTTAAAATCATGCTAAGATTGTAACGAATAGCGAATTAAAAATAAGTTTATTTTAATCTTTTAAGTCTCTTTAAGATAAAATAATGCTAATTTATGAAAAAATTGCTGTAAAAGCATTGTAAAAAATAAAGAAAGGAATTTATTGGAACAAATTGGTGTATTAAAAGATGGTCAAATCTATGACCTTCAAACGGTCGAAGCTTTGAATATTCAAGGTGAAAAAATAGTTGCTGATGATTCAAAAGAAGCTTTAGAAATATTAAGACACTCTTGTGCTCACCTTATGGCGCAAGCGATTAAAGAACTCTATCCCGAAGCTAAATTTTTTGTAGGACCTGTCATAAAAGAGGGATTTTACTACGATTTCAAAGTCAATTCAAAAATTGGTGATGAGGATTTACTCGTCATTGAAAAGAAGATGAAAGATTTAGCCAACGCAAAACTACCTATTACCAAATATGAGTGTACAAGAAAAGAGATTGAAGAAAAATTTGCTGGCGATGAGTTAAAACAAGCGGTTTTGAAAAACATAAAAGACGAAAAACTGAGCGTTTACAAACAAGGTGATTTTGAAGATTTATGTCGAGGTCCACACGTACCAAATACCACAATGATACGAGCATTTAAACTTACTCGTCTTGCAGGTGCGTATTTAGGTGGTGATGAAAAAAACGAGATGATTACTCGAATTTACGGGATTGCATTTTTTGATAAAGCGGCTTTAAATGAGCATATTCGACTTTTAGAAGAAGCAAAAAAGCGAGACCATAGAAAACTAGGCACTGAACTTGAACTTTTTACGTTTAATGATGACGTAGGAGCAGGTCTTCCATTATGGCTTCCAAACGGGGCAAGACTGAGAAGTAAATTAGAACATCTTTTATACAAAGCACACCGAGTCAGAGGGTATGAACCCGTTCGAGGACCCGAGATATTAAAAGCTGAAATGTGGAAAATATCGGGGCATTATGCCAACTATAAAGAGAATATGTATTTTACAACCATTGATGAACAAGAGTATGGAATCAAGCCTATGAACTGCGTGGGACATATTCAAATCTTTAAAAACTCTTTGGTTTCATATAAAGATTTACCTTTAAAACTGTTTGAATACGGAGTGGTTCATCGACATGAGAAATCAGGTGTTATGCATGGTTTATTTCGAGTAAGAGAGTTTACTCAAGATGATTCTCATATTTTTTGTACCCAAAACCAAATCAAAGAAGTCATATTTGAAGTGCTTGAATTTGTGGATGCTATTATGAAAATGTTTGATTTCAAATACGAAATTGAAGTTTCAACACGACCAGAAAAAGCCATTGGAGATGATATATTTTGGGAAAAAACAACCCAAGGTATCATGGATGCTTTAGATGAAAACAACATCGAATACGGAATTGATGAAGGTGGTGGAGCATTTTATGGTCCTAAAATTGATATTAAAATCCTTGATGCCATTGGACGAAAATGGCAATGTGGAACCGTGCAAGTGGACATGAATCTGCCTTCACGATTTAACGCAGAGTTCATCAATGAAGAGGGACATAAAGAACAACCCGTCATGATTCACCGAGCAATTTTGGGTTCATTTGAACGATTCATTGGTATTTTAACCGAACATTGTGGCGGTGAATTTCCTTTTATTATTGCACCAACCCAAGTTATTTTTATACCCATTGCTCCACAACACGTGGATTATGCAAAACAGTTACAAAAAGAGTTACTGCAAATTGATATAGACAGTAAAATATTTGATAAAAACGAGAGTTTAAACAAACGAATTAGAAATGCAGAAAAACAACGAGTGCCTATGATTGTGGTTATTGGTGATGAAGAAGTTGCCAATGAGAAAATCGCCTTGCGAGACCGAAGAAAAAGAGAACAGTCTGAGTTAACAAAAGAAGCGTTTATTACGTTACTAAAAGAAATAAAAATGGGGAGTGAAGTTTGAGTAAACAAACAAAAAATAACGATGCAATTATGAATGAGGAAATTACCGCTAAAGAGGTAAGATGTATGAATGATGATGGTACCAATTACGGTATTATTTCAACAAAAGATGCTTTAAAATTAGCCGATGAATTGGGATTAGACTTAGTTTTAATTGCACCAGAAGGAAATCCTCCGGTTGCAAAAATTATGAACTACGGTAAATTCAGATACCAATTGGAAAAAAAGAAAAAAGAAGCCAAGAAAAAACAAAAAGTTATTGTCATCAAAGAGATTAAACTTTCTGTAAAAATTGCTGAAAATGATGTAAGCTACAAAGTGAAACATGCACGAGAATTTTTAGAAGAAGGAAACCATGTTAAATTTCGAGTTTTCCTAAAAGGTCGAGAAATGGCACATCCAGAAGCTGGTGTTGATGTTTTAACTAAAATTTGGCCCATGATTGAAGACATCGCAGTTATGGATAAAGAACCAAAACTGGAAGGAAGATATGTTAATATGATGGCACTTCCTAAAAAAGACGACAAAAAAAACTAACTGACCCAATAAGCCTATGATCTCATAGGCTTATCTATCTTTACATTACTTAATACATTATAAAGCTTTTTTTAACTATAATTGCGGACTTTTTCTATATTTTAAGAAAATGCAAATTTAAAAGGAGGAATCCCCATGCCAAAGATGAAATCTAACAGTGGTGCTTTAAAACGATTCAAAGTTAAAAAGAATGGGACTATTAAAAGAGGTTCAGCTTTTAGAAGCCATATTTTAACAAAAATGACTGCTAAAAGAAAAAGAAACTTAAGAGGTCCACAAACAGTTGCTAAAGTTGACGCAGGTCGAGTAAAAGCAATGTTAAACTTAGCGTAATTATAATCCTATAATTACATGTCCCTCCATGAAAATGGACAAGTTCGATAAACAGTTTATCGACACCTATTATTAAATACAATATACGGTAAAGGAAGAAAAATGCCAAGAGTAAAAACTGGTGTAGTAAGAAGAAGAAGACACAAAAAAGTATTAAAAGCCGCAAGAGGTTTTTATAGTGGTAGAAGAAAACACTTTAGAAAAGCTAAAGAACAATTAGAAAGAAGTTTAGTATACGCTTTTAGAGACAGAAGACAGAAAAAAAGAGATATTAGAAAACTTTGGATTGTTAGAATTAATGCTGCTTGTCGATTAAATGATATTAACTATTCACGATTTATGAATGGATTAAAATTAGCTAATATTGAATTAGACAGAAAAATCTTAGCAGATATGGCTATGAATGATTTTGCTGCATTTACAACATTGGTAATCGCTTCAAAAGCTGCATTAAATAAATAATTTTAAATTTGCAAAAACTAAAAAGGGTTGAAGTTTTACTTCAACCCTTTTTTATTGCTTGAAAATAATTTGGCAATACCTCTTGGTATCCATAAAACCAGATATATTATAAATGTAAATATCAAAGGATGTATCGCCCCTACACCATACGCACCTGCATTAGGTAAATTCCCTAAATGCTCTAAAGGATGAGAGAACCACTCTTTGTGGTGCATCCCTACTGTTAATACTAAAAATACAACGACTAAAATCAATAACTCTTTTTTCATATTTTTCCTATAATTCTACAATAAAAAAAGCCTCAAGCAAAATGCTCGAGGCTTTATACGTTGTTATATACGTATTATGCTTTACCTGAAAGCATACCATGCATAGTCATTGGTTTTAACATATACACTTTTAATAACCACCAAATATATCTCTCTTGTGTTGGATCAAGAGGAAAACTAGGTGTTGGTTTTCCTGTCCAGTTAAACTCTGCTAACATAACTTTTCCAATATCCGTAATTAAAGGACAAACGGTATATCCATCGTATTTAGATGTCAATGGTTTCCCTTCCATTGCAGCAATTAAGTTATCCACTAGTGCTTTATATTGTTTTCTAACACTTCCACCTGTTTTTCCCATAGGAACAGCTGCAATGTCTCCAATTGAGAATACATTGGGATATTTAACATGTTGCAATGTTTCTTTATCCACAGGAACCCAACCTTTTGCTGAACCCAATGGAGAATTTCCAATTTCATCTGGAGCTTTTTGAGGAGGAGTAATATGTAAAAAGTCAAAATTTACTTTAACATCTTCATGTTTGGTAATCATTTCATACTCTTCTAAATCTTTATCGTACTCCCCTTTTTCTTTCCAGAAGTGATCAAAAGTCGCTACTTTATTCTCTAAATCAACGCCTGTTAAGTTGTGTGCATAATTCCATTTGAAATCTCTGTCTTTAAATTGTTGTAAAATGGCTTCGTGATACTCTGGAACACCAAACATTTTTCCACCATTTGGGTAAAATGTTAATTCAGCATTAGCACGTGCTCCTGCTTCAACTAATCGTGAGTGAGTTAAATACATAATTTTCTTTGGAGCTCCACCACATTTAATGGCAGTTGCAGGGTCAGTAAATACCCCTTTTACTTGTTTACCCGATTTTGCATCAGCAACAAATTTTTGCATAGCTGTCCATGTTGCAACTGCTCCATCTACGTTGTAAATCGAAGAAACACCGGTATTGGCAAATGTATCTAAAATTTTACTTGAATCACCAAGAGTATAAGCTTCTCCAATTGCTTCAAGACCTTTAATACTTCCAAAATCAAGTTTTAATCCAGCTGCAACAATTAGAAAATCATAGGTAACAACTTCACCACTTTTTGTTGTCAGTTTATTGTTATCTGGGTCAAATTCTACTGCATAATCTGCAATAAGTTTAACTCCCTTTGGAAGATAATCATTGGTTTCATACATAATGTCATCTTTAGTATAAACTCCCGATGCAATTAACGTATTCCCCGGTTGATACGATACAGATTTAGGATTAGGCTCAATAATAGTAATATCTGGATTGGATAAACTATTTGTCAGTCTTGCTGCTGTTGCAACACCAGCTAGTCCTCCACCAACAATAACAATTTTAGCTTTTACATCGCTTGCATTTGCAACGGTTGCCGCCTCAACGTCAGTTCCCCCCAATAAAAATGCAGCCGAACCAAGTCCTGCAACTTTTAAAGCGTCTCTTCTTGATAAACCTTGCTTTTTTAGCTCGTTATCAAGTAACTCTAATGAGTCTTTTAAATCTTTATTCATCATACAATAATCCTTTACAAATAACTTTCTATGAAGATTATCCAAAAAGAGATAATATAAAACTTAAAATTTTCTTAACTGTTTTATTTTAATTATAAGTTGCACTTATAATTATTTTATAAGCAATTTTGATAGGTTTTTAACTGTTGAAGTGCTTTTGAATATTCATCTTTTGTATTTAAATTTAAAAATTCTTCTTCATTTTCAAACTTCAAAATTTGACTGTGACTTTGTTTAATTAAATACCCAATTTTATGAATGTCTTGTTCTAACATATGCTCAATTCTTTCAAGTAACGATTGTGAAAAAACCCCACACAAATGATGTGTTCTCTCAAGCGTACTGGCAATGGTTATCTCATAGTCATCCGATTTTTCAATAAGAAGTTTAAGGGTATTGATACGAACAAAAGGAGTATCGACAGTTAGAATACATACTTTAGGGGCATCAAGTTGCTTAAGAATTGATTGTAAAGCAATCAAAGGTGAATGTACAGTTTGCTCGTTATCGTATAAAATAACGGAAGAATTTTTATCTAAAAAATCAAAAGTGTGCTTTTTTGAAGAAACATAAACGTTACTAAAAGAAACAGATAATCTCTCAAATTGAAAGTGAATCAAAGAGTCATATTCGCCAAAAGGCAGGAGAGTTTTATCTTCTCCCATTCGCGAACTTTTTCCTCCACATAGGATGATAACAGGAACATCGCAAAAAGCAAGTGGTTCTTTTTTATTTCTCACCTCTTACTTCTCACTTCTTTCTATTTAATTATAAAGATCGAGGATCAGTAATGTATCCACTGATGGCACTGGCAGCAGCTACAGCTGAGTTGGCTAAATAGATTTTTGAGCTTCTTGAACCCATTCGACCTACAAAGTTTCGATTGGTGGTTGAAATACAAACTTCATTGTCCCCTAAAATTCCCATGTAGCCACCTAAACATGCCCCACACGTAGGATTTGACACCACTGCACCTGCATCCACTAACGTATCAATGTACCCTGCTTTGGTTGCATCTCGTAAGATTTTTTGTGTTCCTGGTGTTAAAATAAGTCGTACGTGTCGTGCCACTTTTTTATCTTTTAGAATTTCTGCTGCAACTTTAAAATCACTTAATCTTCCGTTGGTACATGAACCTATAAAGACTTGGTCAACTTTGATATTATCAGATACTGCTTGAGAAATAGAGTGACCATTTGAGGGTAAAAATGGATACGCAATAACGGGTTCTAGTGCAGTCACATCAATTTCAATAATTTGACAATAATTGGCATCGTCATCACTGTAGTGAATTTTAGGTTGCGCTCTTAAACTTTCTCGTGAATCTAAAAACTCTTTTGTAATATCATCATAGGCTACAATTCCATTTTTAGCACCTGCTTCAATTGCCATATTACAAAGGCTGAATCGGTCATCCATGCTTAAATATTGTATCGTATCACCAGTAAATTCCAACGCTTTGTACAATGCTCCATCAACACCTAAGATTCTGATAATTTCAAGAATTAAATCTTTCCCTGTCACATATGCTTTGGGTTTACCTTTGAAAATAACTTTAATCGATTCTGGTACCTTAAACCAGTTACCACCTGTAATCATTCCAAATGAAATATCTGTACTTCCCATTCCTGTGCTGAATGCTCCCAATGCTCCATGTGTACAGGTGTGAGAATCGGCTCCAATAATAACATCCCCCGGTAAAACAAGCCCTTTTTCTGGTAAAAGGGCATGTTCAATTCCCATGTCTTTTTCATCAAAGAAATATTTTAAATCGTGTTTGTAGGCAAAATCTCGTGAAATTTTTGCTTGATTGGCACTGGCTATATCTTTTGCGGGAATAAAGTGGTCAAGAACAATGGCAAAACCTTCGGGATTCGCCAATTGCGTAAATCCACCCTCTTCAAATGCACGAATTGAAATAGGCGTAGTAATATCGTTTCCAATGACCATATCAATTGGACTTCGTACAATCTCTCCTGCATAAACTTCTCTTCCTACGTGTTCACTGAATATTTTTTCTGTTATTGTTTGTCCCATTATTTTACCTATAGTTTAATTTTATTGTTGAATAATTTTGCGAAATTGTATCTAAAAATTATTTAAGTCGCCGAATGATTTTTTTCTTTTTTTTGTTTCTTAGCATTTCTAAATTGTTGCCAAATAATTAAAACCACGGCAATATCTATAAGGACATCGGCTAAATTAAATATGGCAAAATCAAAACCACAATGCCAATAGACATAATCCACTACCCCACCGTGAATAAAGCGGTCAATAATATTACTGATACCTCCGGCGTACAAAATGGTAATCGCAAGGCGATACTCTTGAAAAACATCTTTATTGAAGTACAAATATATTGCACCTACAGCTAAAAGTCCCAATTGTATATATTTTAAATGGTGTGCCAAAAATTCAAACATGGAAAAAGCAACGCCATAGTTATACGCTAAGACTAAGGAAATACAACTGCTTTCCCACGTAAAACCATTGACAAAAATAGTTTTAATGTATTGATCAAGAGCTATGAGTATTACAAATAAAACAACAAGATACTTATTCATAGTTTGCTTTGTATAAATTGCGCTAAATCATCCATAGCTTTTTTAACCATCTTTTCATCTTTTCCCTCTAAGAGAAGTCGAATCTTATTTTCTGTTCCAGAATATCGAATTAACTCTCTCATTCCTTGTGTTCTAATGGCTTCAAGTTTAACTTCCAATCCATCAATTTGATGAAGAGGAATTTTTTTATTCACATTTAAATTGACTAAAATTTGCGGATAAAGGTCAAAAGCATTCAGTACTTGACTCGCTTTTTTTCCACTTTTTAAAATCATCGCCAATACTTGTAACGCCGAAGCTAAACCATCACCCGTTTTAGCAACATCTCCAAAAATAATATGACCACTTTGTTCACCACCAAAGTTAATGCCACTGTTTTTCATATCTTCTAAGACATACTTATCTCCGACATCGGTTCGTTTTAATGCCAACTCATATTTGCTCAGATAATCTTCTAATGCTTTATTGCTCATCACGGTTGCGACGCATCCATTTCCTTTAAGAAGTTTTTCTTGATGCAAATAAACACACAATGCACCAATGAGTTTATCCCCATGAACCACTTCACCTTTTTCATCCACAACAACCAATCTGTCGGCGTCCCCATCTAATGCAATTCCAATATCCGCACGCACATCTTGAACCAATTTTGCAATTTTTTCAGGGTGTAATGCTCCACAATCTTCATTGATATTAAATCCATTGGGTTTATTATTTATCGTAATAACCTCTGCCCCTAACTCTTCTAAAATCGTAGGGCCTACTTTATAGGCTGCTCCATTGGCACAATCTAAAACAATTCGCAAACCATTCAGCGATAAATCTTTAGGAAAAGAACTTTTAATTGAAACAATATATCGTCCAATCACGTCATCAATTCTTTTAGAAGAACCAATCTCTTTTCCTGTTACTTGCGATTTTTTAAGTAACTCTTCATTAAAAAATATTTTTTCAATCTCTGCTTCACACGATGTCCCCAATTTATCACCACGTTTATCAAAAAACTTAATGCCGTTATCCCAATACGGATTATGAGAAGCACTCAACATAATTCCCGCATCACATCGCATACTTTCTGTTAAATAGGCAATCGCAGGTGTGGGCATGGGTCCAATTTGAATAACATCGTACCCAACGGCGGTTAAGCCACTTACAATGGCATTTTCTATCATATATCCACTTCGTCTGGTATCTTTTCCTACTAATATTTTATTGGTATATGACTGTTTTCTAAAAAATATTCCTGCTGCCATTGCCAGTTTCATTGCCGTCATAGCATCTAAAAACTCACCCGCTTTTCCTCGTACACCATCTGTTCCAAACAGTTTCATTAACAAGTCCTTAAGTTTAAACTTTCTTTAAAGATAATTTTTGTAACATTCTACCCTTAAATTTTTTATAAAGAGGTTAAAAACAATATGGCAAATCACAAATCTGCTGAAAAAAGAGCGAAACAAACAACGGTTAGAACTGAAAGAAACAGATTCTATAAAACAAGAATTAAAAACATTACTAAAAATGTTTTAGCTGCAGTTGAAGGTGCTGATAAAGATAAAGCAATTGAAGCATTTAAAACAGCCAACAAATACTTACACCACTGTGTATCTAAAGGTATTTTGAAAAAAGGTAATGCTGCAAGAAAAGTAAGTCGATTACAAATTAAGGTTAACGCTATATAATTGATTTTTTCAATTACTATATAATCTTACATGCTAAAAAATAAACTACAACCTTTTATTGATAGATACAATGAAATCAATGAGTTATTGATTTCACCAACCATTACAAGCGACATTAAAAGGATGACTGAACTCTCTAAAGAGCAATCAAATCTTGAAAATATCGTTACTTCTGCTAAAGAGTATTTAAAAGTTATCAAAGAAATCGAAGAGAACAGATTACTCCTAGAAGATATTGAATTTCGAGATTTAGCAAAAGAAGAGTTGGTGGAACTTGAAAACAGAAAAGAAGCGTTAGAAAATCAAATCAAAATTGAGCTTGTGCCTAAAGATCCCAATGATGAAAAAAATATCTATTTGGAACTTCGAGCAGGTGCCGGTGGAGATGAAGCAGGAATATTCGTAGGTGACCTATTCAGAGGTTATTTACGCTATGCCGAGGTAAAAGGTTGGAAAGTTGAAATAATGAGCTCAAGTGAAAGTGAAGCTGGAGGCTATAAAGAAATTGTCTTTCTAGTAAAAGGAAGTCAAGTCTATAGTCGACTTAAATTTGAGGGTGGAACCCACAGAGTTCAAAGAGTTCCAGCAACAGAATCACAAGGACGAGTTCATACTTCAGCTATTACAGTTGCTGTTATGCCAGAAGTTGATGATGTTGAAATTGATATTAACCCAAATGATTTAAAAATAGATGTAATGCGTTCGTCTGGGTGTGGTGGACAATCGGTTAATACCACGGACAGTGCGGTTAGAATTACGCACTTACCAACAGGTATCGTGGTGACCAACCAAGACCAAAAATCGCAACATAAAAATAAAGATAAAGCCATGAAGGTTCTAAAAGCACGGCTTTATGACCTTCAAATGCAAGAGCAGTTGTCTAAAGACAGCGCCAACAGAAAAGAACAAGTTGGAACGGGAGATAGAAGCGGACGAATTCGGACGTATAACTATCCACAAAACAGAATAAGTGACCACCGAATCAACTTAACACTCTACCGACTTGAAAATATTATGGAAGATGGTTTCTTTGATGAAATCATTGATCCACTCATTGCTGATTATCAAGCAAGACTGATGGAAGCCAGTGGATTATTATAATCCACCGGCTTTTTTTTAACACCATTTTTCAATCCCCTATTCCCTAACCATCCACCAAAACCGTAACCATATCGTAATCAAATCTCCTTACAATGCCATCCATACATTTCGCAAGTCAGCCTTAACTATTGACGCGAACCAATAGTTAAGGCTAAGTTGTGAAATCTAACTTATAAAGGAGTTATATGTTAGACAAATGGTTTACAATCTTAAAGAAATTGGATTTTGCTTTCCAACCCATTATTCATACCTATACAGGAAAAATTTACGCCGTTGAAGCTTTATTACGTAACGTGGAAATAGCGACTGAATACCACAATATTCAAGACTTATTTGATTGTGCTTTTGAAGACGATTTACTCTATCAAGTCGATTTAGAGTTACGAAAAAAAGCCATTAAAAAGTTTAAAAAGCTTGATATTGATAACCTTAAACTCTTTTATAATTTAGATAACCGAATTATTTACAGTAAAAACTGTCCTCAAGGACAAACCGCCAAACTTTTAGAAGAACATGGTTTAAAAAAAGATGCTATTTGTTTTGAACTGAGTGAAAAAGGTTCTATGATTGAACAAAATGCGTTAACTTCGATGATTGACAAATATAAAAAAGATGGCTACTCCATTGCAATTGATGACTTTGGCATTGGCGTTTCAGGCTTAAAATTATTGTATTACAGTGAAGCCAATATTATCAAACTCGATCGATTTTTTATTACCAATATTCACAATGACTCCAAGAAAAAACTGTTTTGTTCTTCTATTGTGGACATGGCTCATACCATGGGCATGAAAATTGTTGCTGAGGGAATTGAGCAAAAAGAGGAGTATTATACCTGTAAAAATATTGGTGTCGATTTTATTCAAGGTTTTTTAGTTCAAAAGCCAACAGTTAACGCCAATGAAATAGAACCCGTCTACAAAAATGTTTTAAAACTCCTAAAAGAAGATCGACGGGATGACACTAAAAACAGTATTGACAGTTCCTTTATTGAATACATTAAACCTTTAAATATTGATACCTCTTTGCACGATTTGTTTGTCTATTTTAAAAACCAACCGCATAACACCTTTGTACCCATTATTGACAATTACTCTCACCTCAAAGGGGTGATTTATGAAGTGGATATTAAAAAAATATCCTACTCCCAATATGGTCTGTCGTTGGCTAAAAATGTTTCCTATAGTAGCAACTTATGTAAATTTATAAAACCCGCTTTATGCGTGGAAGCGACTTGGGGAATTGATAAAACATTGGAAATTTATAACATGAATGAAGTCAATTCAAAAGGTATTTTTGTCACTAAAGCCAATAAATATCATGGTTTCATCAACGTCAATTCTCTGCTTTCTCTTTCTCATAAGCGTAACATTGAAATTGCAAAAAATCAAAATCCACTGACCAAACTTCCAGGCAATAATCAAATTGAAGAATTTATCTATAAAAGTTTTAAACAAATCAAAAATAACCAGACTTTTCATATGTTGTATTTTGATTTTAATGACTTTAAACCCTTTAATGACACCTATGGTTTCAGACAAGGCGATCGAGCCATTTTAATTTTCTCTGAACTGTTGCAAAAACATCTGCCGTTAAACTCTTTTATTGGGCACATTGGTGGCGATGATTTTTTTGTGGGCTTTTCTTGTTTAACTTTTGAAGAGGTATTTTCCTACGCTTCAATCATACAACAAGAGTTTAAACACAGTGCAGCCAGTCTTTATTGCAAAGAAGACATTGCCAATGATTATATGGTTTGTACGGATCGCTTTAACATTCAAAGAAAATTTGGATTGCTCAGTGTTTCGTGTGCCATTCTTGAAATAGGGATAAATACGAAAAAGAAAAACTTTGATTATATCCTTGGAAAAATCAAAAAAATCTCTAAAAAACTTGATACTCCTGTAGGTATTTGTTTGTAACCAAAGTGTAATCCAAAACAATTATACTTTCAATGACAAAATTAAAACACGGAGATTACTATGAGTATTAAAAAATCTGCTATGGCACTTCTTGCAACAGCATCAATTGCAACGTCAATGTTGGCGAATGATCAAATTAGAATTGTTGGGTCTTCAACCGTTTACCCATTTACAAGTTATGTTGCTGAAGAATTTGGTGCAACATCTGGATTCAAAACACCCGTTGTTGAATCAACTGGTTCAGGTGGAGGAATGAAAATTTTCTGTACAGGTGCTGGATTGGATACACCAAGCTTTACAAACTCATCACGACCAATGAAATTGAAAGAGTTTGAAACGTGTCAAGCAAATGGTGTAAAAGAGATTACTGGTCTAATGGTTGGATTCGATGGAATTGCTATTGCTCAAAACAAAGAGAACCCAAGTTTCAACTTAACATTACAACAAATCTTTTTAGCTTTAGCACAAGATGTTCCAAGCAAAGATGGTAAAACTTTAATAGCTAACCCGTATAAAAAATGGAATGAAATTGATGCTTCTTTACCTAATCGAGAAATCAGAATGATTGGTGCTCCAACAACATCAGGAACACGAGACTCTTTTGATGAAATGGTTATGGAAGAAGCTTCAAAAAGTTTTCCTGCGTATGAAGGAAAAGCGTATAAAAAAATCAGAACTGATGGTGCGTATATTCCAGGTGGAGAAAACGATAACTTAATCGTACAACAACTTACACAAGATAAAGCTGCATTAGGATATTTCGGATACAGTTTCTTAGAAGAAAATCATGACAAAATTTCAGGGGTAACTTTAAACAGTATTGAACCAAGCGCTAAAAATATTGCTGAAGGAAAATATCCGGTTTCAAGAAGTATGTTTATGTATATGAAAAATGCTCATATTGGACAAGTTAAAGGGGTATCTGAGTTTATAAACTTGTATGCTCAAGATGCGATGATTGGTCAAAAAGGGGTATTAAAAAACATTGGATTAATTCCAATGCCAGCAGAGACGTTAAAAGAAGTTCAAAAAGCGGTCAAAGCCAAAACTCTTTTAACCAAAGAGATGGTTGAAAAACACACTATTCTTCCAATCAAATAATTGAAAAACGATTTAAAAAAACCTCTACAACGATGTAGAGGTTTTTTAATTTAAAAAGAGGATTCCTTAATGTCTAATAACGTGCTATTTTTACTCTTTTTTGGAGGGCTAATTCCAATACTCTTTATTGCTTTTATTGTGGGCAGATCCAAAGCCAACAAAATATCGGCACAAGGGATAACCTTGCATTCTCAAGCCAGTCAATATGGTTGGTTAACAACCCTTTATACAGGACTTCCTGCCATTACATTAGTTACGACTGGTGTTTTCTTATATCTTTTTGATTTTAATTTAATTCCACCTTTTATGCTTATTGCCTCAAGCTTATGTTTGGCTGCACTGACTCTTTTTATTGTTACACTTAATATCAAAGCAACCACAAAAGCCCGAGACTTAATTGAAAATGTCTTAAAAAATATTTTAATACTCGCCACGTTAATTTCTATTTTAACCACTTTTGGAATTTTATTCTCAATTATTTTTGAATCGTTGCATTTTTTCCAAAGAGAGAGTATTGCTGGGTTTTTATTTGGAACACAATGGAACCCCGATACAGCCTTTTTAGCGGGAGCTTCAAGGGGCGGTGAAGATGTTGCCAATGCCCAATTTGGCGCTGTTCCTATTTTTGCAGGAACATTTTATATCACCTTAATTGCCATGGCAGTTGCTGTGCCTATTGGATTATTCAGTGCCATTTATATGTCCGAATATGCCTCTTTAAAAGTGCGAAATATCATTAAACCCACGTTAGAAATTCTGGCAGGAATCCCCACGGTTGTTTATGGATTCTTTGCAGCCATTACGGTGGCTCCTTTTATTGTGGATTTGTTTGCCGTTTTCGGTATGCAAGCTTCGTATCGAAGTGCGTTAGGAGCTGGAGTGGTTATGGGAATTATGATTATTCCTATTATTTCCAGTTTAAGCGACGATGTTATCAGTGCGGTACCTCAAAATGTCAGAAATGGTGCCTTAGCCTTGGGAATGAATAAAGCAGAAACCATCAAATTTGTTGTATTGCCCTCCGCTATGCCTGGAATTATTGCCGCCACACTTTTGGGGGTTTCAAGAGCCTTGGGGGAAACCATGATTGTTGTTATGGCAGCGAGTTTACGACCTAATTTAACCATGAACCCGCTGGAAGATATGACCACCGTAACCGTTAAAATTGTTGAAGCCTTAGTAGGGGATCAAGAGTTTGACAGTTCATTGACCCTTTCAGCATTTGCGTTAGGATTGGTTTTATTTGTTGTAACCCTTATTATTAATATTGTTTCTATTACAACGATTCGACGATTCCACCAAAAATATAAAATTTCAAATCTTTAGGAACTATGATGAAGAATAATACCAACAGTAATTTTTATATTCCACAAATCGAAAAACGTAATAAGATTGCCCGACGATTTAAATACACGACATTAGCCGCCGTTATTTTATCGTTGTCTTTTTTAGGTTTTTTTCTTTTTGATATTATAAAAACCGGCTACCCTGCTTTTCAACAGTCGTATATTAAAGTAGAAATAAAATTTGATGAAGAGACCGCTTCAAATCCGTATGGAATTTTTGATAAAAGTATGAGTAAACTCATCAGTCGTGCATGGCTTAGAAGTTTACCCAAAGAGATTGAAAACAATCCACAATGGATAGGAACGACTCAAACTTTTTGGGCACTTTTAAATGCCGAAGCCGATCAACATGTCAAAGGAAGAGTCTCTCGATTGGATGATTCCTTAAAAGCAAAAATTGAAGAACTTATGTTAAAAGAAGAGATAGAAAAACGATTGAATGTTATCTTCTTTTTTACAGGGGATTCAAAAATCCCAGAAAATGCAGGATTTTATTCTGCCATTATTGGTTCTATTTTAACCATGATGGTCACCATGTCACTGGCCGTACCCATTGGAGTTATGACCGCGATTTATTTAGAAGAGTTTGCACCCGATAATAAAATTACGCAAATTATTGAAGTCAATATCAATAATTTAGCCGCCATTCCTTCCATTTTATTTGGTCTTTTAGGGTTAGCCATTTTTATTAACTTTTTTGGAGTGCCGCGTAGTTCTCCTTTGGTAGGGGGAATGACACTGGCACTCATGTCATTGCCTATTATTATTGTCAGTTCCAAAGCGGCACTCAAATCTGTCCCTGCAAGTATTCGACAAGCCGGTTATGGCTTGGGATTAACCAAATGGCAAGTGACCAAAGACCACGTTTTACCTTTGGCATTTCCAGGTATTTTAACGGGTTCAATTATTGCTCTTGCTCAAGCCATGGGAGAGACTGCTCCTTTGATTATTGTAGGAATGATTGCGTTTGTTCCCGATGCGGTTACCAATATCACATCTGCAGCAACGGTTATGCCAGCACAAATCTTTACATGGTCGGGAATGCCAGAACGTGCGTATATTGAAAAAACAGCGGCAGGAATCATTGTACTCTTGACGGTTCTGATTTCTTTAAACACGATGGCAGTTATTTTAAGAAAAAAATTTGAGGTAAAATGGTAATGAATGTAAAAATAAAAACAACGAATTTAAATTTATGGTATGCCCAAAATCATGCCTTGCATGATATTAATCTGGGGTTGTATGAAAATAAAATTACCGCACTCATTGGTGCATCAGGATGTGGAAAATCAACTTTTCTAAGATGTTTAAACCGCATGAACGATTTAGTCTCCAGTGCGATTATCAAAGGAACGGTTGTTATAGACGATAAAAATATCTATGACAAAGATATCGATGTTGTCAGTGTGAGAAAACGAATTGGAATGGTGTTTCAACAACCCAACCCTTTTCCAAAATCGATTTATGAAAATGTTTCGTATGCCCCTATTAAACACGGTATTGTTAAAAAAGGCAAAGCGTGTGATGAGTTAGTCGAAAAATCACTTATAGGTGCGGGGATTTGGGAAGAAGTCAAAGATAAGCTTCAAGCACCTGGAACTTCGCTTTCTGGTGGTCAACAACAACGATTGTGTATCGCACGAACGATTGCCGTACAACCCGATGTCATTTTAATGGATGAGCCCACTTCGGCACTTGACCCCATTTCTACAGAAAAAATTGAAGCATTGATGTTGGAGTTAAAGAAAAAATATACCATCATCACTGTAACACACAATATGCAACAAGCGGCACGAGTGGCTGATTATACGGCATTTTTCCATTTAGGAAAATTGATTGAATACGATGAAACAGAAACAATTTTTGTGAATCCAAAAGAGAAAAAAACAGAAGATTATATTACAGGAAGGTTCGGATAATGTTACCAGTTTACAAAGAAAAATTAGAGAGCATCAAAAATGAAGTGTATACCATCGGTTTTCAAGTTGCTACTGCCAATGAATTGGCGTTGCAAGCCATTGAAACTAAAAATTACAAACTGTTTAATGACGCTAAAAATGAGTTAATCAATTTAGAGAAAAATTCTAATAAAATTGATAATATGATTGTTGCTACGTTGGCATTGCATGCACCCGAAGCAAAAGATTTACGGGTTTTGGTGTCATATTTAAAAATCACCAATGAAATTGTACGAGCAAGTACCAATACCAAAAGTTTTATTAAAACATTTTCAAAAATTGTCAGTTGCGATATTGATTTGGATAAAATCAATGAATACGGTATTCCATTACATAAGTCGGCAATTTTAGCCATTAAAACCGCTTTAAAAATTATTCAAATTGAAAATGAAAATGAAACAGAAGATTATTTTCATAAAGTCATTGTAGAAGAGAGTAAAACCGACGATTTATACTCGATGATTGAAAAAAATATTCTTAAAATGATTACAAAAAATAAAGAGTTGTCCAAAGACTATTTTGATGTATTAAGTTCATTAAGACGTCTTGAAAAAGTGGCTGACCGAGCAGCAAGCATTGCAAATTTATTGTTGTTTGCCCACTTAGGTGGAGAGATTCATCAAGCATAAATAGGTAAAATATGGTACAATTTGCGTTATGAAACGAGCCATATATAAAATTAAAAATTACTTCACACACAATTATGAAGTACTCATAGCAGCGATTCTTTTCATTGCTATTGTATCGGTTAAATTAGAGTTTTACAAAGCCATTATTTTGATGTTGGAATTCATCGTCATTATGGAAGTTGTAAAAATGGTATCTGATTTTATAAAAAAAGAGACATTACGATTACGATTTGTTATTGATATTTTTATCATTTTCTTAATTCGTGATGTTATCATTTTAGCATCGGATAGAAATAAAGACTATTTTGACATAGCTTTTTT